>JAEZBR010000038.1 GCA_023426935.1 Bacillota bacterium
CAAGCCCAAAGCCAACCAGCAAGATAACTATATCCTATAAGTGTAAGACTAAGTTCTAGTAGAAGTTCCTATAAGACTAAATTCAACTTCGCGGGTCTTGAAGTGGAATTTAACTTTTCACTTCAGAAAACGCAACCTTGATCTCTTTTTTCTTGACAGATCCTAAACATCTCCTTATAATTCCAACTATTAGGAACAGGAAAGGAGAACATTATGTTAAATATCAATTTAGCAAATCAGCTGATGCGAATGCTACCCTCCCGGACTGTCCACAATATACGGGTTCTTTTAGGGTAATATTTGACCTTTTAGAGCATAGTTGTAGATTTATAAGTCCGGGAGAGAAAAAGCAGCCCGGTTTTTTTATTATATAGAGAGGTCAAAAATGATTGAATTACAACATGTCAGTAAACAATTTATAACCAAGACCAATGAGGTCGAAGCGGTATCCGATTTGTCTTTAACGATCAATACCGGCGAGATCTTCGGAATCATCGGTCTTTCCGGAGCCGGCAAGTCAACTCTAGTCAGATGCATTAATTACCTAGAGAAACCTACCAGCGGAGAAGTCTTATTCAATAATGTCGCTTTGAGTTCCTTAAGTGACAGTGAATTAAGAAAAGTCCGCCAGAAGATGGCGATGGTCTTTCAGAATTTCAACTTATTCTCGCAACGGACGATCTTGAAAAATATTATGTTTCCGTTGGAAATAAAAGGAGTAAAGACGAAAGAAGCGAAGTTAAGGGCACAGGAATTATTGCAGTTAGTCGAACTTAGTTCGAAAGCCGATAATTATCCTAATCAATTATCCGGCGGCCAGCAGCAACGTGTGGCGATTGCTAGAGCTTTAGCCTTAGATCCGGAAGTTCTGCTTTGCGATGAAGTGACCAGTGCGTTAGATCCGCAAACGACTAATTCAATCTTAGATCTACTAAAACAGATAAACCGGGAATTGAAAGTCACGATTGTGATCATCACCCATGAGATGCGAATCGTCAGAAAGATCTGTGATCGGGTTGCGGTTTTAGATCAAGGAAAGTTGCAGGAAACGGGAACGGTTTCATCGGTGTTCGAGAATCCTAAATCGAATATTGCGAAGAAACTGATCCTCCCGCAGAATGAAGTATCCGCTCCGTTAGGTCAGAAGTATCTACGAATCGTCTTTGACGGTCAGAGTGCGTTTGAACCGGTAATTTCTAACTTAGTATTGGAATGTAAAGCACGAGTTAACATCTTAGCCGCCGATACGAAATGTGTCGGAGAAAAGAGTTATGGTCAGATGGTACTTCAATTACCGGATGACGAGAAAGCAATATTAAGAATCAAAGCTTATTTACAAGCACACAAGATTAATTGCGAGGAGGTGAAGGAAGATGGGGATAAATGAGGCCTTATGGTCGGCGATAGTTAAAGGTATCGGGGAATCCTTATATATGACTTTGTTTTCGACCTTATTGGCTTATCTGATCGGGGTACCCTTGGGTATTGCGTTATGGAACAGTAACGAGAATGGTTTAAAGCCGAATAGAGTTTTACATCGTATCTTAGATATCGTCGTCAATATTATTCGTTCCGTTCCGTTCTTAATTCTGTTGGTGGCAATCATGCCGTTTACCAGAATCGTGGCCGGAACCACCATCGGACCTAGCGCGACGGTCGTCCCGTTAGTCGTCGCCTCCGCACCTTTCGTAGCCCGCTTAGTCGAGTCTTCCCTAAAGGAAGTCGATGAAGGGGTGATCGAAGCCGGCTTAGCGATGGGATGCAGTCATACTCAGTTGATTTTCAAAGTCTTATTACCGGAAGCGAAACCTTCATTATTAAGCGGTGGTGCGATTGCGATTACGACGATCTTAGGTTATTCCGCTTTAGCTGGCTTCACTGGCGGGGGCGGATTAGGAGCGATCGCCGTCAACTATGGTTATTATCGTTATAACTATCAGGTCATGATCGTAACGGTTATCTTATTAGTCATTATTGTGCAGATTTTCCAAGAAGTCGGATCGAGAATCGTTTTCAAGAATGATCATCGAATTAAAAATTGAAAGAGGAAAAACCAATGAAAAAAATCTTAGGAACTTTGATTACCTTCGCCTTAGTTTTGAGTCTAGTTGCCTGCGGCAGTAAAACGGATAGTACGGAAGATAAAACCATCAAGATCGGAGCTTCCCCGACCCCGCATGCGGAGATCTTAGCTATCGCCAAGGATCTCTTGGAAAAAGAAGGATATACCTTAGAGATTGTCGAATATAACGATTATGTCATTCCCAATACCGCCACGCAAAGCGGGGAATTGGATGCGAATTATTTCCAACATTTACCATACCTGGAAGATTTCAACGAGAAAAACGGTACAACTTTAGTTTCCGTTGCGTCAATCCACTATGAACCTTTAGGAATCTATGCGGGGAAAACAGCTTCCTTAGCCGATCTTAAAGATGGCGCAAGTGTTTCATTACCGAATGATGCGACCAATGAGGCTAGAGCGTTATTATTACTTCAGGATCAAGGCTTGATTAAATTAAAAGCAGGCGCCGATCTAGCTGCGACCATCTTGGATATTGAAAAGAATCCCAAGAACTTAAAGTTCACGGAATTGGAGGCAGCCCAATTGGTCCGTTCCTTAAGCGATGTCGATATCTCCGTAATCAACGGGAACTATGCCTTACTTGGCGGTTTAAAAGTAACGGATGCCTTAGCCAGTGAGAAGGCGGATTCTAAAGCCGCTCAGACATATGCGAATATCATTGCGGTCAAAGAAGGAAATGAAGATCTGCCCAAGATAAAAGCTTTAGTTAAAGCGATGACTTCCGAAGAAGTCAAAGATTATATCAACGACACTTATAACGGCGCCGTTGTCCCGATCTTCTAATTCATAGCCATCTGCGGATGGCTTTTTATGTTAGAATTTGTTCATGAAACCATATGTCTTTCGTTTAACTAAAGATACCGATCTACGAATCGGAATTGAAGAATATCTTAAGGAACATGAGATTCTTAACGGCAGTATTTTAAGTGGTGTCGGTTGTTTAAGTAAAGTCAAGATTCGTTTAGCGAAAGCTAAAACGTTTTATGAAAAGACCGATGACTATGAGATTGTTTCCCTATGCGGAACTTCTTCATTAGATGGGATTCATTTACATCTATCTTGTTCCGATTCTAGCGGTAAAACGATCGGTGGGCATTTAGCTTACGGTTCGCTCGTGAATACGACCGCCGAGATCGTTTATCTTTCTTTCGATGAGTATGAGTTACATCGTAAGTTCGATCCAACGACCGGATATGATGAGTTAGTTGTTAAAAAAAATAAAAGTTTCTAGGTCAGAGGGCTTAGAAACTTTTTTGTTTACTTAGAATTATCGGCTTTTACTTCGCGGTTTATTCTAGTGATCCGTGATTTGAGGGCGAAGTATTGACTCAGCCAAACAATGATGAAGATCAGAACGAAGATCCCAATATATGATAGTATTCCCACTAAAGTATGCTTCATCCAGTTAGTGATATAGGCGATTGGTAACATAAGTGCACAGGCAATGGCGAAATAGACTCCGCTTTGTTTGGCTAGACTCCAAGAGTCGATCTCCCAAATCAAAGATGCCATAGCGAAACCAGTGCCCAAGATTCCACAGAGTAGGGTTTGCAGGATCACCGCATTTATCTCATTACCCATCATCGTGACTAATTCGGGCATTACAGCACTATAATATCCCTTTCCGAAAAAGGCTGAAACCATGATCGTGATAATATAACCAAGCGAGATTCCTAAGGGGAAGCCTAATAAGCCCCGACTAATTAATTGTTTTTTCATTTTTGCCTCACAGTCCTAAGACTTGTTTTATTTTAGAAACATATCTTCGGGATACATAAGTAACCTTTCCATTCAGTAAAGTTACACAGATTGTTCCGGTAAAGCCTAGGTCGAAACCTTTGACTTTTTTCAAGTTGATCAACTCCGAATTCGAGATTCGGACAAACATCTGTTCATCAAGACGCTGTTCAACTTCATATAATCTTAGTTTAAGACTGTATTCACCCTTATCCGTCTGGGCTAAGACTTTACCGCTTTGGGCATAGATCCGAAAAATAATCCTCGGCTCCAGGATTTCTACAATCTCATCTTTAACGCCAATGATCATTTTAGGCTGATCATCCGCTAATTTCCTAATGAGGGTATTGAGGTCCTCGGTCATCTTTGAAGTTATCAGGATGATCTTTGGCTCTTTGAATGTTTCATCAATTTTGATCTCAATCTGCATCTTTTTCATCTCCCGGTTGCCACGACTACAGTATAGGAAAAGAAAGAAAATATTTCTACTGATTAATGATAGGTGGTAGTTTTCGAAGCATAAGTGGTCGAAAAAAAACCAGTTCAACTGAACTGGAATTACACAAGCTGGTGCCGACTAGAGGACTCGAACCTCCGACCGCCGCATTACGAATGCGATGCTCTACCAACTGAGCTAAGTCGGCATACGCCTAATATGATATCATATCTAAGCCAATTGTCTAGAAGCAATCTTTAGGGAAAAGTACGAGAAAAGAAACAGAAGAGGTAAAAGTATTCTATAATTGAACTAACGAAGCTAAACGGAGGTTAAAGCATGCAACACTATGAAGAGATTTATCAAGAATGGGTTAATAATCTACCTCAGACTGATCCGTTCTATACTCAATTGAAAGAGATAAGTGAGTCGGAGAAAGAAGAAAGCTTCTATCAGGATCTGAAGTTTGGGACCGCTGGATTAAGAGGTAAAGTCGGAGCCGGCAGTAATCGGATGAATCACTATACGGTCGGAAAAGCCGTACAGGGAATTGCGGATTATATCTTAGCGAATGGCGGTAAGGAAAAGGGTGTCGTAATCGCCCATGATCCCCGATATTATTCCAAAGAATTCGCCGATTTAGCCGCCTCAATTTTAGCGGGTAACGGGATTAAAGTTTATACTTTTCCCGATCTTAGACCTACACCGGAATTAGCTTATATAATCCGGAAACTAGGAACGGTATCCGGTATCAATATCACCGCCTCGCATAATCCGAAAGAATATAACGGACTAAAAGCGTATTGGGATGATGGCTGTCAGGTATCTTCCGATATTGCGGACGGCATGACCGCCAGTATTAATGCGGTCGATATGTGGAAGGGTATTAAGAAGATCAGCTATGAAGAAGGTCTTAAAAACGGTCTGATTACGATTTTAGGATCCCAAGCGGATCGTGATTATTTAGACCGGATTGAGAAATTAGCAGTTTATGGGAAGGATCAGTTGGATCTTTCAATTCCCTTAGTTTATACGCCTTTGAATGGGTGCGGTTCGGTACCGTTTAAGCAGATGTTGAAAGATCGCGGCTTCTCTAATTGGATCATTGTCCCGGAACAGGAGAATCCTGATCCGGAGTTTACCAGTGTCGGTTATCCGAATCCCGAAGATCCCAAGGCATTTAAGTTGGCGGAGAAATACGGGAAAGAAACGAATGCCGAATTATTAATGGCGACGGATCCGGATGCGGATCGGTTTGCGATTGAGATTCGTAATGACCAAGGTAATTATCAACCTCTCAACGGAAACCAGACCGGATATCTTTTAGTCAATTATTTATTGGAAGGACATCGTAAAGCCGGAACTTTACCGGCTAAGGGTGCCATGGTCAAATCGATCGTGACTTCGACTTTATCCTCGATTATTGCGAAAGCTTATGGCGTTACGATGTTTGAGACGCTGACTGGCTTTAAGAATATCTGCGGAAAGATTCCTTACTTACATGAACATGGGTATACTTATATCTTCGGTTATGAAGAATCGGTCGGTTATGCGGCGTGCGAAGATATTAGGGACAAAGATGGTATCTCCGCGGGAATGTTAGTGGCGGAGGCGGCCGCTTATTATCGTAAACAAGGAAAGACCTTATGGGATGTTTTACAAGAGATTTATGCCAAGTATGGATACTTCGCGGAAGACGAACCCAATATTGTGTTGGAAGGAATTCCCGGCGCCCAGAGGATCGAAAGAATGATGAAGTGGATTCGGAATAATCCTTTAAAAGAAGTAAAGGGATATAAAGTAATTAAACTGATCGATTATCAGGATGGTTATGAAGATATTCCACCCCAGAACGCCTTAAGATATTTCTTAGATAACGGATCTTGGTTTGCGATCAGACCTTCGGGAACGGAACCTAAGATAAAATTCTATTTCTACTCAAATCAGAATAGCAGGGAAGATGTGTTGGAAGTAAATGCTAAGATTAAAGAAGAAGTATTGTCTTTGATTAATAAAGTAGCCTAGAAAGAAGGAACGAGAAATGCCTTGTACTACCATTTTAGTTGGAAGAAAAGCGAGTTATGACGGGTCGACCTTAATGGCCCGAAATGAGGATGCGTCCTCCGGTCATTTTACCCCCAAGAAGTTTATCGTTGTGAATCCCAAAGATCAGCCGGTTCATTATAAATCGGTGATCTCGAAAGTTGAGATTGAGTTACCGAAAAATCCCTTAAGATATACCGCGGTTCCGGATGCGTTAAATGACCGGGGTGTTTGGGGAGAATGCGGGATCAATGAAGAAAATGTAGCGATGAGTGAAACGGAAACAATCACCAGCAATCCCCGGGTTTTAGCCGGTGATCCTCTGGTCAAGACCGGAATCGGGGAAGAAGATTTCTTAACCATTGTCTTACCATACATCCATAGCGCCAAAGAAGGGGTTCTGCGTTTAGGCTTGTTATTGGAGAAATACGGGACTTATGAAATGAACGGTGTCGGTTTCCAAGACCTCGATGAGATCTGGTGGTTCGAATCTGTCGGCGGTCATCATTGGATCGCAAAACGGGTTCCTGATGACCAATACGCGGTTATTCCGAATCAATTGGGAATCGCTTCTTTAGATCTCAAGGATACATTTGGGGAACAAAAGAATAATATGGGTTCCAAAGATCTGCTGGAGTTTATCAAAGATAACAATTTGAACCTGGCTTTAGATTCAACGAAGTTAAAAGAATGCAAGGATTTCGATACGCGAAGAGCGTTCGGCAGTTTCGATGATTCCGATCATTGTTACAATACCCCTAGGGCTTGGTATATGTTGAAAGTCTTGAATCCTAGTTGGGAAAGAAAATCCGGCAGTAATCCGGAAAGTGATAATCTGCCTTGGAGTTTAGTTCCGGAACATAAGATTACCATCGAGGATATCAAGTATGTCTTAAGTTCGCATTACCAAGGTACCCCCTATGATGTCTATGGCAGCCATACCGATCCGTTATGGAAGGGTAAATATCGCTCCATCGGCGTCAATCGAAATAACTTCTTAGGCTTAACGCAATTAAGAAGAAATAAACCGCAAGAAACGCTGGGCTTAGTTTGGTTGGCGATGGGCAGCAATCCGTTCAATGCGATGGTACCGTTCTATGCGAATGTTACCAAGACCCCGGAATATTTCAATAATACAACGGGCAAAGTTACTACGGAAAACGTCTACTGGCACAATCGTCTAATCGGAGCATTGGCCGATGCTCATTTCTCCGCTACGACTCAGCATATCGAGCGTTACCAATTAACGGTTGCCAGCAAGGCCTGGGGAATGATTAAGGCATTCGATAAACAATATGAAGATAAAGCACCGAAGAAGGTTTCTGATTATCTAGAAACCTGCAACGAAAAGATGGCAATAATGTTAAAAGAAGAAACCGATCTAGTCTTAGACAAAGTCTTGTATGAAGCTTCGCAGAAGATGAAGAACGGTTATAGCCGTAACGATAATTAGACTAGCGAGAAAAAATAAAAACGGTGAATCCTACCTTCTAGGACTCACCGTTTGTTGTTTCTATTCTAAGAAGCTATTTACATAAGCACTAAAACTTTCCTGCTGCCCGGTCACATTATTTAGAATCGTAACCGAATCAGCGATAACCTTAGCCGTACTATCGTAGTTCTCTAGCTGGCGACTGCCATATTCGTAACCGATAATCTCATAACGATCATATTCTTTATTGTAGTTAGCGTAGAATAAATAAGTTTCGCCCGCCGTCAGTTCAATATCGTTATTGAAGATGACTTTCATATACTCGGCAGCTTTAGTCCCTTGTTGAGAACGGTTGTACTCCCGCTTTGCGACCGCTTCGCTAGGAGCGTTACGGTCATATTCTTCCATCGTTACCGTACCGCCGACTCGCGAAAAGGCGACGTTCTGGTCAGCTTCCCCAACATAGTTCTTAAGGATTTCTAATTTTCCTAAGGTATAAGGAATTGGACTGTACTCATATCCTTCAAGATTACAGGTGGCGGAATCAATACTGGTTACATAGGCCACAAAAATATTCGTCGCATTTTCTTTTAACTTATTCGGATCAGACATATCATAGGCAAAATCACCATCTACTCCGGCCTTTTCAACCAGACTTTCATCGATACTGTCTAGATAATTATAGGCTGTTTTTTCATCGGTGCCTTTAGCGGTACTATTCTGAATATTCGTTGTTGCCATACAGGCAGAGGTGAGAAATAATACGATTATCATCGTTAGGATTTTTTTATATAGTTACCCCTCCTAGCCACATTATTTCATACGTTTTATTAGAATGCAAGTGCATTTTAATTTGAAACTTGCATTAATTATTCCAAAATCAAACAGTATTTACGGTATATTCCTATTATAATTAAGACATTTAAGGAGGTGCCGGATGAATAACAGTCGTTCAATCGATATGGTTAAAGGCCCTCTGATCAAGAATGTTTTTTTATTTTCCTTACCGTTAATGGCGACGAATCTCTTACAGATGATGTTCAATGCGGCCGATACGATTGTGGTCGGGAAATTTTCCGGTCAGGTAGCTTTAGCCGCCGTCGGGGCGACCGGTTCTCTGATTTATTTATTGGTATCGTTATTTAACGGACTTAGTATCGGAGCGAATGTAGTAATCGCTAAAGCCATCGGTTCGAATGATCAGACTAAGATTACTAAATCAGTCAATTCTTCCGTCATGTTAGCGTTATTATCCGGAATTGTCTTAACCTTAGTTGGTGTATTCGGGTCAAAGTATTTCTTAATTTGGATGGGAACTCCTTCCTCAATCATCGATCAAAGTACCTTATATATGCAGGTCTATTTTATGGGCTCGCTATTTATGGTTATGTATAATTTCGGAGCGGCGATTTTACGTTCCCAAGGGGATACGAAACGACCCCTGATTTTCCTAACGATTTCCGGAGTAATCAATGTTATCTTGAATCTTATCTTCGTGATTGTTTTTCACTGGAGTGTTTTCGGGGTCAGTCTAGCAACCGTAATCTCGCAAGGGATTGCCTGTATCTTAGTGTTATATATTTTAGTTCACGACGAAGATGAAACTCATCTAGAACTTAAGCATTTAAGTATGGATGATGAAACCGCCAAAGAAATACTGCGGATCGGAATTCCGGCTGGCATTCAGGGCATGGCTTTTGCGATCAGCAACGTGGTGGTTCAATCCAGCATTAATT
>JAEZBR010000039.1 GCA_023426935.1 Bacillota bacterium
CAAGCCCAAAGCCAACCAGCAAGATAACTATATCCTATAAGTGTAAGACTAAGTTCATGTAGAAGTTCCTATAAGACTAAATTCAACTTCGCGGGTCTTGAAGTGGAATTTAACTTTTCACTTCAGACCACTACTACTAAATAGAAATCGCCTTGACTTGACCAGTGGTTATCAGTATAATTGCTAAGGCAATCAGGGTGTAGCGAAGCTTGGTATCGCGCACGGTTCGGGACCGTGAGGCCGTGGGTTCAAATCCCACCACTCTGACCATTTAAATATTCAGCACTTCCCTTCCGAAGTGCTTTTTTATTGTCGAATAAGTTATAATACTACCAAGGAGTCATTATGGATATTTGGAAAAATTATAGTTAGCCGCCAAGAAACAATATAAGCCTCAGGAAGTTTCACCTTTCATCTATACGCATCACGTCGTATGCGCCTTGGAAAGTGAGAATGGAATGATTTTTACCGGCTTCTGTATCGAAAGCTGTGGTGGCGTAATGAATTTGTGTGCCGAAAGAGTCGCAGCTTTAAATATGTATGTTAATAGCGGACAAACCGTCATTAAAAGAATGATTGCCTTTAGAGATAAAGCACCCGATGAAAACAACAGCGGTCTGCCTTGTGGGGCTTGCCGGGAATTTCTGCTGCAACTATCGCAAAAGAATAAACACTTGGAGATTATGGTTAACTATGAAAACCGTACCACTGTCACCCTTGAGCAGTTAATACCTCTTTGGTGGGGAGATAAGAGATCCGACAAATAAACATTTACTTCATTTTATAACTTTCTTTTGACGAAATATAGATTCTGATCAGCCTGATTAATTGCCTGTTCCAATGAAAGATGATTGTCGGTAATTACCGCATAACCTACGGAGATACTTAGATTATACTCAATCATCGCCCTAAGACTTTCTTCTTTTACGATTTTTTGTAACTCATTCACAATATTCGCCGGATTGATCGCATACTGATTCTTAGCCACAACAATGAATTCATCGCCACCATATCTAGCCACAAAGATATGTTGATAGGTTCCTAATTTAATCAAAGCCTTCGCAACTAAGCTTAAGGCTTTATCGCCGACAATATGTCCATATTTATCATTAATGCTCTTAAATTGATCGACATCGGCCACATAAATAACCATAGGATTTTTCACGGAAACATCCGCCAACTGATTCTCGATATACTGATTGGTTCTGCGGCGATTATTTAAACCGGTTAAGGCATCATTATATATCTGGGCACTTTGGATGTTGATAAAGACAAGAAAGAACACGGTTATGATTGCTGGGGCTAGAATTGGGGTCCCCGAATATTTAATCTGAAGGATTCCGGCGATCATCGGGAATAAAATAAAAATTCCGATGACAACATACTGTCGTCTTGTTTCCCTACGTTTCTCTTTGACGGTACTAACAATCGAAATAACTAAAACCGCTATATCGTAAACATATCCTAATAAAGAAAAGAAAGTAAAGAAAGGACCATGTTGATAAACGCCGGAACTTGAGACCGTAAATGCCCACCCGGTAAGGGGGGATAAAACCAGCATTACTCCCGCAACTATCAAGGGAAGCGCTGATAACAAAAAACGATTTTTTGTCATGGTTCTTTTATTGAGACGCATATCCGCAAACACGAACCAGAAAAATCCGATTGCGGATAGACAAAATAAGGAAACGATATTGGCAATCCAGATGACGGGAACTAACAAAGGTAAATAGTTATTTTCCATCAATAACCAAATCAAACCGAAAATGAGAAATCCACAGTAGGAGATTAAGGAATACCTTAAAGCTTTTACTTCCGATTCATTGCCGAAATCCAGGTTGATATAAAATCCCATTGCCATTGCCATGATAATGCAGAAGAGATCTACCATGACATAAGTTAAAATCATTCTAGTGTCCATTCTGCCTCCTGGCTTAATAGCTCTTGGTCTACTAAAATACTATCATTATTACTATCAAAGAATAAGAGGATTTCACTAAAAAAGCAGCCGTAGCTGCTTTATTGATTTACCAATTGAATTTATTACGATTAGGGCTTAGATTATCGACATAGTATCTAACCGTGAAATCACCATCAGGTCCTTCGGTATCAACTAGGATATCGTCACCTTCAAGTAAAGAATCGGCCATTGCCTCACAAACTTCATCGAGGTTCTCCAATTCTTCCAATTCCTGATTAAGATCGTTCGCATTTACCTCAATGTAAAGCCAGTTCTTATCATGAGCTTCCTGCTTCTTGTTCTGAATCTTAGTAGCATAATCGGCTTTTTTCAAAGCGGTCTTCTTGGTAACTTTCTTAGCGACCTTTTTAACCGGTTTCTTTACTGCCGGTTTCTTAGTCTCAGCTGTTTTCTTAGCCGTTACTGTCTTCTTAGCTACTGTCTTTGAAGTCTTAACACCTTTTGTTGCTTTAACCATGTGAATTCCTCCCTCAGTTGTATTATAAGCATATTACGATAAAATCTCAATCGAAAAATGCCCACCCACAGTAAATATAGACTAAAGAGAAACCGAAATCCGTTAACCCCAAGAAAGTGAAAACGCTTGCAAGCTGGGGGAAGACTACATAATCTAGTTGCCAAGCGATAATAAAGAACACAATGATCGTGATAATAACTTTCCTAAGCCAGGTATATTGACGACCGTGTTTGATCCAACTCATCGTGACTCCGAAGAAGAAATACACCGCTGCCCGCAGTAAAACCAAGAAGGTTTCAACCCCCGGAAAATTCAGATAAGTTGCGAATAGATGAATAACTAAGCCACCGATGATAACGGTGAGAATCGGCATTAAATACTTTTTCATAATTCCTCCATTTCCTGACTATTATAAAGGAAATGGGAAAAGAATTAAAGGAAGCGTTTTCTTACTAATTAGTATTCTTGGAAGGTTAATCCCATAGCCTTGGCATATTTCTCGGTATAGCTTCCCTTTACGCCAACTAAGACTACTCCGCTTTCTGCTTCGAAAGCTTTGATATCGATATCGACGGTAGCACATGGGATCACGACTTTTTTCAAATTATCACACCCTCGGAAGGTATTCTCATCAAGATAATCAATCGCGGAAGATAAAGTTACTGTTTCCAAGGAAGAACAGCCATAGAACATCCCGTAATCTAAAACCATAAAGGTTTCCGGGAAAGAAACGTTCACAAAACCAGTATGCGCAAAAGCCCACCCTAAGATCTTAGTTAAAGAGGCCGGAATATTCATAGATTTCAGGTTCTCACAACCATAGAAGGCCCGATAATGAATGACCTGCAGAGTTTCTGGTAGAACTAAACTTTCAATTTCCTTATTATCTTCGAAACATTTCTCATTAATACTGACTACCGGCAAACCATCAACGACGGCCGGAATTTCAACTTTCTTATGCCCGGTCCCGAAGTATTTATCGAGACTGACTCCGGTTTTGTCGTAGTTATAAGAATATAGATACTCATCCGCATACTTCGAATCGTTATTCTCATCTAGGGTAACCTTATCCGTATCGGAAGAATCCCCATCGGCACCACCGGAATCCGCGGTCGTATTACCGCTGTCCGTGGTCTTACTAGCATCCCCAGTCGAGTTGTTTTTTGAGCCGGAGAAGACCCCACTTAAGGCTAGAGAAACACAAAGAATGATCACACCGCCAACGCTGAGGGCCGCAATCATTATTTTCTTATTCTTCATGAGTTTATTTTCCTGAGCCGAAGTTTTATTAATGGTACTGGAAACATCGACCTTGTCAGCTACCTTCATTCCCAGCTGTTCTAAAGCTCCGACTAGTTTAAAGACATATTCTTCTTCGGTCATATTATATTTTAAAATCGCCTGCTTCATTCCAAAGCGCAGCTTAGTTCGCCCTTGAAGATTCGTCTGCTTCAGATAAACCCCTAGACATGGTTTCTTTTCATTTAAACAAAAGTCAATTTCGTTTTGAACATTATCCGACTCGGCGGAATTAGGCGTAAAGAAGACCACAAACATCGAACAGTGTTCCAAAGCTTGAGCTATCTCTTGAGTCCATTCGTTTCCCGGTGAGATTCCTTCATCGTACCAAACATGGTAACCAAGCTTATTCAGTCGCTCGATTTCCATAAAGACCAGAGCCGAGTCCCTATGGGAATAGCTGACAAAAATATAGGGCTCACTTCCCCGATAAGCCGGATAAGGCATCCTTCCTTTCCCGGGAACTAGTTTTGTCCCGTTAGTCTGCGCTTTCTTGTTTTCCGCCATGTGCTTTTCTCCTTTCAAATGGTCTGATCATTCAGACTGGATAACCTCAGTTTTAACCACAAAAACTAACCGATGTTAAAATCTAATTCGCTTTGCCTTATGCAGATCTATAATGCGAATCTTCAGAAATGAAGGGTTAGAATTAATAATGTAGATACTAATTTAGTCTATTGTGTTTACGCAAAAACAAGCACTTCTAAGCTAACTTGAGTTCAATATAGCACACGATTATGGCGTGCTCAAGGGAGGAAATAATAAATCACCAAATATTATTTCCTTCGGATAAACATTACTAAAAATGTTAACTAAGCCTGGTTAAGTATTTCTTTCAAAACTTTTCCATCTACTTCTTTCATGGAAAAACCTAATAATTCAGCCATGGTCGGTGCCTCATCAACCATATTTGCTTCCGGAATTATTACACCTTTTTTTACGCCCGGGCCATAAGCCAACAAAGTCGTAACTTCTGCCCTTTCCGGACTGCCGCCATGGGTCGCCGCGCCAATCTTATGATCGCCAGGTACTCTAACATCGCACTCTTTCTCCGCATCCGGATCTTCTTTAAAACATAAAGGTAATTTACTTTCGAAAACGAAATCGAAGGCACCTTCAAGGTGATACCTTTCTTTCATCTCTTTAGCATCGAGAACTTCGGTAAGCTGAACCCGCGGATCGTCAATCAAGGTTTCAAGCAGTTTTTTAACTTCCTGCTGTAATTTTTGGTCAGTGGGATCTTTTATTCCCACAAAACAAGATAATCCGCTTGAATGTCCTACGGCCTTGAAAGAAGTTATATTTCCTTTTCCGTCGGTCTTTAAATATCCTTTATTCTTTAACCAACGATTGATATTGAAAACCCGATCAACATCGGTCTGACCATGATCGCCGATAATCATGAAGTTAGTATGTTCATAATCCCCGAATTTCTTGATTGCCGTCTCAAGGATTCCGAATTGTTCGTCATGCTTCCTTAACTGTTCTTTCGTCTTCTCATGATAAACCCCGTAAGTATGTCTAACACTGTCCAAATCGCACATTTTGACCATCATGACATCCGGTTGACCAAAATCCTCAATGATATCCGGGGCCAGAGACATGGTAATCAAATCTAAAGAACGATCTTCCCCCTTAAGATATTGTCCGTATTTCCAGAAATACTTATCCATCAGATTCTTACTGGCGGTATTCGCCAAATAAGTTTCCGGATGATAACCGGTATAAAAATAAGGTACAATCATCGGAAAATTGAAATCGTAATCCGCCCCGCCGGTCAACGGCCAGCTGAGGGAACAGGTACTTAAACCCTTTTCTTTGGCATAATCCAAGATCGTCTTCCCTTTTATATCGGCTTTCATTCCATGCCATGGTGAGTTTAATTTACCCCCACGGGTCAGGATTTCATTATGCGTAATCGTATGTTTATCGACATAAGTTCCGGTCACGATCGAAGTGTGGCAACAATAGGTTAAAGCCGGATAAACCGGTTTAACTTTGGTTACTAGAGATCCTTTCGTAAAAAAGGTTTGGAAATGCGGCAGTTCTTTCATGAATTCCAGATCACTGCTGCATAGAGCATCTAACATAAAGACCAGTAATTTATTTTTCATGGGTTCTCCTTAGGAATAAAATTCAGTAAAAACTTAACTATCAAGCTTATTAACTTCGGAAATTATCGTATCATTTTAATACTTAACCAACAAGGGTAAGAAAAAGCCGCCAGTTTCCTGACGGCTGAATAAACTAAGATTTAATGACCTGCACGATTCAGTAAATCGGTATAACGTTTCTCAGCATCCTTCTGCGATTTAGCATACATCGCTTCCGCTGCTTCGGCACCTCTAACGGCCATTAAGTTACGATAACGGTTCTCGTTGAGGATGAAATCTTTATACTTACTGAAATCAGGCTTGCCGGAATCGATCGTTAACGGTTTCTCGTTACGCGGATCGAAACGATAGAGGTTGACATAGCCACACGCGACTGCTTCTCTCTGAGCCTTCTGATGATTCTTTAAGCCACCTTTAATGCCATGCAGTAAGCAAGGACTATAAGCCAAGATTAAGGACGGTCCGTTATAACTTTCCGCTTCAATGAAGGCTTTAATCGTCTGCATTCTATTCGCCCCCATTGCTACGGAAGCGACATAGATATGACCATAAGACATCGCAATCTCGCCTAGGTCTTTCTTCGCCGTTGTCTTACCGCCAGCCGCGAATTCCGCAATGGAAGCTGCCTGAGAAGACTTGGAGGATTGACCACCGGTATTCGAATAAACTTCGGTATCGAGAACTAAGACATTGACATTTAGGTTATTGGCTAAAACATGATCCAATCCGCCATAACCGATATCG
>JAEZBR010000014.1 GCA_023426935.1 Bacillota bacterium
CTTAAGCAGTTTGTCGATGTTCTTCTAAAATTTAACCTCAGATAGAAAACAACTTATGGTGATTACCCGTAAGTTGTTTTTTCCTTGTATTTAAACACCTTTTATTCTTCATGCGTAATTACTATGAGAAAATTGAGTAAAATTAAATAAGAATTTCAATTTTTCGATTCACAGCATTTAATACTGCCTTGACCACACTCAAACCACAGTCATCTAAATCATTGCAGCAACCTAATAACTGATTGGTATTTTTACTTTCTCTGAGTGTTACATTGACTAAAATAATATTTTTACCGCCACTGACCGAGGTAGAAATCTCGTTTAAGATAAATTGATTATTATCCGGTAACATTGAATTCAAAGCATCTAAGGTTGCTAAAGCCGCACTGCGGTTTCGACCCATCTTAGACATATCGTCTTTGGCCTTCCCCGCATATTCCAATGAGCCTAAACTTAAGACAACTTTCGTTTCCGTTTCGGCTTCACTTAAATTGAGATTTAACCCTTTTACTTTGATTCGATGTTTATTCGCATCTTTTTCTTCTTTTACCTGGGCTACCGAAATCATTCGATAGTCAACATTCACATTAAAATGTGCGGCTAAAGCAGAAGTAACATCTCTGACGATCTGTTTAGCCTGACGTTTCGTACTAGCTAAGATATGAATCTCGGTTAATTTTCCTTCTTCGTCCCGATTAATTCGGACATCGGTAATTCCCGGTAATTCTTTTAGTAAAGCTTCCCACTTGCCATCCTCAATAACCAATTGTTTGTCTTTCATTTTCGTACCCCTGTATCTATCTTCTATTATCTTACTTAATCACATCAATGGCGCGACAACTTTCATAACTCCGCCTAAAAGTTTTAGGTACCATTTCTCATTCTTAATACTTTCCACTGTTACTATTTTACACTTTGTTAAGGTCAGTTGATAATCTTTTTCGATATCTTTGATGGCGGGAATCTTATAAAGGAAGCTGGCACATTCGAAATGATGATACAGAGAACGGTAATCCAAATTGATGGTACCAACTACTGCTTTATCGTCATCACTGACAAAAATCTTAGCATGAACAAAACCAGGGGTGTATTCATAAATATTAACTCCGGCTTTTAGTAAACGAGCATAATGTGTTTTTGCTAGAGCATAAGGTGCCCATTTATCAGGGATCCCCGGCAAAATAAGTTTAACTTCAACGCCTCTTTGCGCCGCAAAGCACAGTGCCGTTTCCAATTCTCCGTCAAGAATTAAATACGGTGACATGATATGTACATAGTTATTAGCCTGATTAAGAATATCCATATAGACGCTTTCCCCGACTTTTTCGTTATCTAAAGGACTATCGCCATAAGGAATCACATAGCCGCCTTGCGCCGGGATATCACTGCTTACTTTACCTAGATATGTGTCAAAGTCCGTATTTTTTACATTCAGATTCCATAACTGTAAGAACATTAAAGTAAAACTTCTGACGGCTTCACCTTCCAACATAATCGCCGTATCTTTCCAATGACCATGTTTAACTTTCTTATTGATATACTCATCAGCTAAATTTACGCCACCGGTGAACGCCACTTTCCCATCAATAACTAAGATCTTACGGTGATCCCGATAATTGAAATAAGTTGAAACTAAGAAGGAAATCGGGGAGAAGACCTTACACTTGATTCCTAAGGCTCGTAATTTCTTGGGATAGTTATGCGGCAAAGTCGATAGTTCACAAGTCCCGTCATACATGACGCGTACTTCCACGCCTTCCTTCGCTTTTTCAGCTAAGATTTCTAAAATCTGACCCCACATTAATCCTTCTTCAATAATAAAGTATTCTAAGAAAATATAATGTTTCGCCTTTTTTAATTGTTTAAGCATCTCCGCAAATTTATTCTCACCTAGCGGAAAGAAAGTAATGTCGGTATTCTGATAAACCGGAAAGTTAGAAGTATGTGCTAGATAATGAGCCAGATTGCTGACGCTCGCACTATCCTTTTTTAAATTATCATTTACCGCTTTATTTTCCGGAACATACTTCTTCGAATAATCCAGCAAGGCTTCCAAGTGTTTTTTAAAGGTTCGATGCCAAATCTCTGTCTGGGTAAATAAATATAATAAAGCTCCAAAGATCGGCATCACCATCATAATCAATAACCAAGTAATCTTGGAAGTCGCATCCATCTCGGAATTGATCAGGTATAGAACCATGATTATTCCAAATAAAACGCTCGCGCCGTAAGTATGCGGCAACCACTTGGAGAACCAAAGAAATGCGGCCACGATAAAAAAGATCTGAACCAGCAATAGGATAATAATCAAACCGGTCATTCCAAATAAAGCATGCATTAACCCGCTTTGACCTTTATGTAGTAAACGCATTCCGGCATTCTCGTTTTTCTCACTCATTTTGTTTACCTCATTTCTACCGATATCATCTATTTTATTTCAAAATTTGGCAAGTAAAATATCGCTATACTAATTATTGCCGAAGGGGCGGAGACGAATTGACATAGATAAATAAAGGCAAAGCTCTATAATTTAGGTAGAAAGGTCAATATGAAAAAGACCCTAAGCCCTAGACAAAAGAAAATAATTCTGACTCTGAACGCTCAGAGTGATTTTATGACTTTGGGACAGCTAGAAAACAATTTGTCGATCAGTGAGCGAACTTTACGTAACGATCTCAAGGCCGTTACGGATTATCTAGCCTCTTATGACCTTTTACTGGAACATAAAATCAATTTAGGACTCAAGTTGGTCGCTAAAGATCCATGTCAATTGGCAAATTTGATTTCGGACTTAGAAGCTCTTGAACCTAATAATTATTCGTTAAAACAACGAGTTCTGTTTATGAGTTTATATCTCTTAGCGAATGGTGAATCGACTTATGAACACTTGGCGGAAAAGTTGCAGGCAAGTAAACAAACGATTGTTTCCGACTTCTCTTATGTTATTTCCTGCTTGGAAGCCGATAAAATTCGGATTAATAAAATTCAGGGAAAAGGTTTAGCACTCGAAGGTAAAGAAATTAATATCCGCAATAAGTTTGAAAAACTGATCAGCGAAAATCCTGATCACGATGTAATGAAGCTAGTCAGCAAGGAATTACAGTTTATCGATTATCAATCTAAGGTCAATTACTTGATTAAGCAGATTGAGGAACATTCTCATGTTCATTTTGCCCAAGACACCGATTTGGCTTTCAATCTTGAGTTTACCCTTTATCGTTATCAGCACCAACATTTCCTAGCCAAAGATTCCGAAAAAAACTTCAATTATTCCGATGATACCAAGAATAAAGAATTATTCACTTTACTAAGCAATTACGCACCTAATATCACCGAAGGAAAATATCTGATGCATTTCTTCGTCAATGCCCGTCTCGCAAACCAAACCGATCTGACCGGATATGAGAATCCTCAAGCCAGGAAATTAGCCGAGTTCTTATTCAAGAAACTTCGGCAATTACAATCCACCAGTCAGTTGCAGGACGATAAATTTATCAATGGTCTTACCCAACATCTCAACGCGGCAATCTATCGCTGCAGTCATCATATTCAAATCGAGAATGTCTTATTAAATCAAATTATGAATAGTATTCCTTTAATCTATGAATTTACCAAAACTCAGTTATCCCTCTGGGAAAAAGAACATAATCTGGAATTCAGTAATAATGAGATTGCTTACATCGCCATGTATATTGCCTCGGCTTATGAATCGAGTCTACAAAAAGCAACTACTTTAAAAGTATTACTGCGCTGTACTTTCGGAATCACGACTTCCGCAATTTTAAAGTCCCGAATCTTCGCGGTCATTCCCGAATGTCGCTTAGTCGGCCCTTTCGATATGCGCCAGACCGAAGAATACTTAAGTAAACATCATGCCGACTTAATTATTTCCACCGCCAGTTATACCCATGATTCGATTCCCGTCATCGTCGTCAATCCCCTTTTATACCAAGATGACATCGACGATATAAAGAATCGCATTACCCAATTATCCTATGACAAAATGTGTACCCACTTCATCGACTCTTATGCCAAAATTCCGGTCGATAAGAAAGAAAAGAAAAATTATCAAATCTCCGATTTAGTTCAGGCGGAAGATATTCAGATCGTTAACGAGGTAGAGGATTGGGAAGAAGCTATCAGATTAGCCAGTAAACCTTTAATCAAGAAGAAAGCAATCGAACCGCGCTATCTTTCCAAGATGATTGAAGCCGTTCATCAATTCGGTACTTATATGGTCTTAGTTGAAGGCACGGCCTTCGTCCATGCCGGTCCCGAAGACGGAATCAATTACAACTGCACCGCTATCTTAGTGGTAAAGAAACCGTTTAAATTCGGGATCCGAAATCCTAAAGTCGTATCTAATATCGTAATCATCGGAATCAAAGATAAGAAAGAGAATTCCTTATTAAATCTGGTTTATATTTTCGAAAAGAAGGAAAATCGTCAGATCCTCGCAAAAGAAAATATCGATCTTAAAACAATTGAACATCTAAGGGAGGATTAAAAAATGGAAACGATCGCATTAAACAACATCCGGTGTAAAGTCAGGGTTAAGGATTGGCAGGATTCAATTAAGCAAGTTGGCGAATTATTAGTCGTTAATCAAACAATTACGGAAGATTATATTACCGCCATGATTGATTCGGTTAATACTTATGGACCTTATATGGTTCTAATGCCTGGCTTCGCCTTAGTCCATGCCGCTCCTTCAAAAGCCGTTAAGAAGAACGGCCTAGCGCTGATCACCTTGAAAAATCCAGTGAACTTCGGCTGTAACAATGATCCGGTAAAAGTCGTCATGTGTCTAGCTTGTGTCGATAAACATTCACACATGGAAACGATTCAAAAAGTCGGCCGGAAGTTAATGAGTGACGGGATCATCGAAAAATTAACTAAATGTAAGAACGAAGAAGAAATCTATCAGTTGATCAATTAGGTTACTAGCGATTCAATCGCTTAACAATATTTGGGGAAAGGAGGGACAATACGGCAATTCCAAAAATACAGACAGTTTGTGGTTTTGGGTGCGGATCTTCATTAATGCTCAAGATGAAGATTGACGACATCTTAAAAAAGCACCAACTGCAAGCCGAGACATTCTGCGGCGACGTAGGGACTTGTACTTCGAATCAGTGTGATGCGATCTTTATATCCAAGGATTTGGGCGAACGGATTAAAGATCGGGCTAAAGTCCCCGTAATCATTATCGATAATTTTATGAATAATCAGGAAGTGGAAACCAAGTTGCTTGGTTACTTCCAAACATTGAGCAAATAAACAAGGAGGAATAATTTGTGGGAGTACTGAATTTTATCATTAATGAGATCTTTGGTCAGGGTGCGATCTTCTTATCGCTGATCGCTTTGATCGGTCTCTTATTGCAGAAAAAACCGTTTACCGAAGTCATTCGTGGCACTATGATGACCGCGATCGGCTTCTTCGTCTTGAATACCGGTACCGGACTAATCACCGGTAATTCGATTAATGGTCTTGCCCAGGCCTTTAATACGATGATGCCTCAGGCTATTGAAAGCACGACCGTCGATATTGGTGGTACTTACGGCACCGAAATCGGTATCGTAATGTTACTAGCCTTCGCTATTAACTTACTGTTTGCCCGTTTCACCAAGTGGAAGAGTGTTTTCTTAACCGGTCATATGTTATATTGGTTCCCGTTTGTCTTCATTGCAGCAGGCGTTGATGCCGGCTTATCCGGAACCAAACTAATCGTTTTAGCCACCATCTTCACGGCTACTTATATGTGCACCGCTCCGAATTTAATGAAACCGTTAGTCAAGAAAGTTACCGGCGATGATTCCTTCACCATCGGTCACCCGACCACGATTCTTTCATTGATCTCGGCTTTCTTAGCTAAGCATTTAGGTAACGAAAAGAAATCGACAGAAGATTTAAAGTTCCCGAAATCGCTTGGTTTCTTAAGAGAAGTTTCGATCACCGGTTCTTTAGTTATTTGCTTAACTTATATCGTTATGGCAATTGTTCTCTCGGTTAACGGTTTTAATCCCGGCGAAGTTTGGGGTTATGCCGGCGGTAAGACCGGAATCTTCACTTATATCTTTACGCATTCAATTTACTTCGGCGTTGGCGTTACGGTTATGTTATTAGGCGTCAGAATGTTGATTGCCGAAATCGTTCCGGCTTTCAAAGGAATTGCCGAAAAAGTCGTTCCGGGTGCGATCCCCGCTTTGGATTGCCCAGTTATCTTCGGTTATGCTCCGAATGCTTTAACTCTAGGTTTCATCGTTGCGATGATCACCTCGACGATTTCGATCATTATTGTCAATGCGATGGGAATCTTCCCAACGGTTATCATTCCGCTGACCTTCACCTGCTTCTTTGAGATTGGATGTGCCAGTATCGTTGGTAATGCGTATGGCGGAGTCAGAGGCTGTATTATTGGCGCCGCTGTTTCCGGAATCGTTATGGTTCTCTTAGTTGGCTTCGGATCTTATTTCTTTAACAATACGATCCAATCCTGGATGTTAGTCTATGGCGGTCAGGACTTCTCCTTATGGGGAATCATCGAAGGTCTGATTGCTCGTTTAATTGCCTGATAGATTTTTCTACTCCCGAGGTCATAAGCCTTGGGAGTTTTTATTTGCCTTGTTTTCTTATCTCCCAATAACCAAACCGTTTACCACCCTTACGTACGATTAATCCCTTTTCTTTTAATGAATTAATAATTCTCTGAACTGTTCTTCTGTTTAAAGAGAGCACCTTAGCAATTTCATTTGTTGTTATATAACCGTACTCGTTTATCAGTTTTAAAACAATGATTTTTATTGTGACATTCTTTGTGACTCTCTTTGTGGCATTATTTGAACTATTAGCTATAAAATGGCTTGAATCGTCACTTTCATAGCTATTTGCAAGTTTATTTTCTATTTTCATTGTGACATCCTTAGCGACATTTCGTTGATTAATAGATTTTGGAGCTTCATGTGCGAAAAACTCGATTTTTATATCATTTCCCTTAACAGTATACAGAGGTTTTAATACATCATACTCTTTGCAAACTTCACATATTTTTTGAATGCCCCGCCCCACGCTTCAACATATCCGGCGCGAAAAAAAGTATTTGCGATATCTGGATTGTATGGTCTCGACTTATGTTGTTCCATCAAATATTCAATAGTCCATTCACGTGGAAAAACACAACTATTACTGATATACAATTTGTGATCTTCGATCCTTATCTGAATCGGAACACTGTCGGCGTAATTATTATGGATTAACGCATTATAGATTGCTTCACGTATTGCTTCCCTGGGAAACGGATAGGTTTCAATTCTAATATCCTTTTCATAAGTAATGGTAGATTTTAGATATTTTAAATAGATTAGGTCAATTACCTTATCCGCTATTTGTATTAATGATCCATGTAATTCATCCTGATACTGCAGGTCCGAGCCCTCGCCAAACTTTCCGATTTTTACGTAACAACCGGTGATCATTCGCTCTGGATTTGAATAAAACAATAAGACGGCCGCCCGTTTGAGCTTACCGGCTACGATTAATCCCAATTTATTTAGTAATTCTTCATTTGAAATTGTCAGATCTTTAGCTGACATTCGATTGCTACGAATCGCTTCCCGGCGGAAAATATTAAAACTTTCTTGGTCTAAATCTTTCGTATTAACACCATCTACAGCAACGGCATCCCATTTGACACCGGTTTTTTGAATAAGAAATTCCGTTAAGACCGAACCGCGTAACTGCTGTTTAGTACTACCGGAACGATAGTGATATTCTCCTTTGTAACTAATCGGAAAAATACTTGGACTGATAATGATCTCAAGATACTTCTTTCCCTCTTTGACCCGCAGATTGACTTCAGCAATGATTCCCATGGTGTCCATGATCTTGTTAGGAATATCTTCCAGTAATTTTTTACTGTTATCTAACCCGATAACTTTTCCGCGGTCATTAATTCCCAAATAGATCTTTCCGCCTTGGGCATTTGCGAATGCGCATATCCATTTCAGATATTCATCCCGCCAAGTCTCTTTAAATTCAATTGCTTGATTTTCAATCATCTAAATACCTCATAATCTATATACGTTAATCATGTATCTTTTCCTAGACATAACTTGCTAGATCTCAAAAATGAGCAAGAAGCGTCAGCTTCTCACTCATTTTTAAATCCTTAATTAATCAGATTATTAGCAGCAATGATGTCCTTTATGACCTTTGCGATATAGTTCTAACGGATAGCTGGGATATTGAATCATTTCAACTTCCGCCATCGTAACTAATCCCGGTCGAGCATTCAGGACACTCGGAATCCGATTGACGATCGTTGCGCAGGTATGCTCAACCGTTGCCGGCTTTACAACATGGAATTCCGTATTCGGTTCTGCGGTAATCTTCCAATCACACATATCCCCATCATCCGGTCCATATACTTTTCCGATGCATTGGGTCTCAATGATTGGTCCTTGGAAAGTCTCCGTCGTAACCACGGCAGCCATTCCGATACAATCACCCTTTTTAATTGTGGCGTTCATTGTTGAAGAGAACAAATCTTTCTGATCAAAATACGGTACGCATTTCTGGGTATTCTTCTTAACCGTCCAACCCATACGGGCGGCTAATGCTTCGTTGGAATTCCAAACATAGGAAGGTAATACATCCTTTGGATCCGGATGAGCAATACTCTTTTCAAATTCATCAGGTGTTAAGCCAACGCCATGAGCCTTCGCTAGTGCCAAGCCATAGTCTTCGACATTATAACTGACCGCACCTTCAATCTTGGTCAGATTATGACAAGATCCGGCGACCATCGCTACCATATTGACCCAGAAAGTATCTTCCATTCCGCAGCCATAGAACGTACAATTGTTCTCTTTAGCGGTAACATCTAAAATGTTGGCATGAACCGGATCAGTCGTCCAGCAATCCGTCGCTTCTTCACAGGTAGTAACGACACTGATACCTCTTTCCAAACACTTCATGAAATGCGGGAAACACTCCGAGACTAAACTGAATAGCGTTACGACCGCAATATCCGGATCGGTCTGGTCTAATACTTCATCCGCCTTATTGGAAATCAGGATTCCGGTCTTAACTCCTAACCCGGCAAAATCTCCGATATCCATTCCGACAATTTCCGGATTGGTATCGATAGCTCCGACGATCTGAGCACCGGTTTCATAAAGATACCGAAGCGTGTACTTGCTCATTTTGCCACAGCCGTACTGCACTACTTTAATCTTTTCCATATTTGCCTCCTCTAGTGACTTTTTTCACTAGTTCCTATTTTTACTATAAAGTCTAACCCGCAAGCAGAGTCAAGCTTTTTTCGAAAAACTTACCGGAACTTGTAATCGGAGGAACATATGGCGTTCTTCATGGGAAAACACATCGAATTCGTTGAGTACTTCGCAGATATAGTCGCCGATGATTTGATACTGATTCTTCTGACAATAAGCGAATAGTTTCTTGGCATACTTCTTTTCTTGATCGAAAGAGTCTGAATAAATGCAGGCAAACATTCCATTCTCAATCACCGTTGTTTTATCGGGTCGGGGAAAATGTTGATCGACGAACACAAACATCCTATCGGAAACGAAGTTCTGATTAATGAAATTATCTTTTTTCAGGATCGTTCCCGCATTGCAGTAATAAATCTCCGGTAAAGAATTCGTAATCAGATCATTCTTCAGTTTCTTTAAGATATATTCATAGGTATCAATCCCATAATTATAGAAATTGATATCGGTTACCATCTCATAAATCGATCTTTTCGGAATATATTCCAAAGTTATCGTTCCGCTTTGCGGGGATTTCTGATACCGGGAAATCCCTTCGATTGTTCGATTGATGGCCTCTTCCTGAATTACCAGTTCTTCAATTCTTTGCTTAGTTATTTCCTGTTTCTGTTTCAATATCTGGACGATTTTCGAAAGATTTTCCTCATCCAAGATACTCTTAATCTCTTTTAATTGCATTCCTAATTCTTTCATATACTGGATCATGTCAAATCGGGCATTTTGTTTAATGTCATAATAACGATAGTTCGATTCCTCATTCACATAAGCCGGTCTTAATAAGCCCAGCCGATCATATAATCGTAGAGTCACAATCGAAGTATGATTTAATCTGGCCATTTCGCCAATCGGAATCAAGGTTGATTTATTCATCCTCAAACCTCCTTGTGAATTTATTGTCATTATATCACAAAACTCTAATCCAAAGTGAGATTGAATTTCAACACTCTATTAAAAGTTCTAAAGATATGCTAGAATCTTGGCAGGTAAACTTATGAGACATCCGATCTGAGAAAACTTAAAAGGAATTTAGGTAAATAATTACCTTCTTTTAAGTACTTAGAAAGGTGTTTTTATGAAACGCAATATCAAAATAATGTTTATTATTGCCTTATTACAAGGCTTAGTTTTCTACGCTCCGATCTCGACCTTATATCGTCAGGCATCCGGGCTTAATATTTTTCAAATTTCCATCATTGAGAGTATCTGTCTCGCCTTATGTTTATTATTGGAATTACCTTGGGGTTTAGTGGCGGATAAGATCGGTTATCGCAAAGCCTTTATTATCTGTTGTTTATTATATGTCGTCTCAAAGTTTATCTTCTGGCAAGCTACCGATTTTTTTGGTTTCCTACTGGAACGAATCATTCTCAGCATCGTACTCTCCGGTATCTCCGGGGTCGATAACGGGATCTTATATCTCTCCGATCCAGATAATAATCAGAAGAATTTCGGAATCTACAGTGCCTTGGGCACGACGGGTTTAGTTATTGCGACTTTAGTTTATTCGTTAGTAATCAAAACGGATTACCGCCTCGCTTCTCTCTTAACGATGATCGGATATTTCTTAGCCTTCATCGCGGCTTTATTCTTAACGGAAGTAAAAAGTGAAAAAAGTAAGCTTACTTTCAAAGGGTTATTGTTGCTGATAAAAGACTTATTCACTAATAAGAAATTACTTTATTTAGTTATCGCAACCGGGATCTTTACCGAAGTCAGACAGATGATTGTCGTTGTGATTTCCCAAGTTCAGTATCTTAATTCCGGTTTATCTTTAAGCATCATCGGAATCGCTTATCTGATTGTTACCTTAGGTGGTCTATGCAGCAGTTTCTCGGAGAAAGTAACAAACTGGTTAAAGCCGAAAAAGTTTATTTATCTGATCTATCTTTCCGTCTTTGTCTCCTTGGTTGTTCTAATCTTCAATCCTTCCGGATTTATCAGTGTTTTCTTAATTCTAATTCTGGAGATTGGGTTCGCTTTATTCATGCCGTTATCTGAAGATTTACAAAACAAAGAGATCACCATCTCAGATCGAGCCAGTGCTTTAAGTGTGAACTTCTTAATGATCGATTCCCTGGGGGTATTGATTGAAGTACCAATGGGCTATCTGACTTTGAACAGTTTAAAACCGGCTTACTTCTTCGCAATTATCTTAATGATCGGCAGTTTTCTCTTTTTGAAACAATATCTGCAGGATAAGAAAGTACATAACTAAGATTAAGTGCTACAATCAATGCTATGAAAAACTTATCCAAAGATGAGCGACTGACGATTGTCGTCCTAAGCCTGTATACGTTAGCATCCGTAATGTCTAACACCTTTGTAAATGTCTACCTGTATACCTATACTTCCGATTTGGCTTCGATGTGCTTATATACGGCAATCAGGATTTCGATGTTCCCCTTCTTCTTTACGATTGCGGGGAAGATTGCTCAGCGGAAAGGTTATTCATTTACTCTAGTTATCGGCTTAGTCGGTTTTATCGCCGAATTATCCTGTGTCTTATCTTTGAATCAATACTTCGGAACTACCCCTTCCTTAATCTATCTTATTGCGTTAATCTGCGGAATTTCGGAAGGTTTCTTATGGTTGTCTTTTAACAGCTTACAACAATACGCTTCCGATCCCACAACCCGAACCAGTTTCTTAAGCGAAGTCGGTATCTATGGCAACATTGCGAATATCATCGCCCCGATCGTGACTTCCTTTATGATTGATCTATCACCTAGCGATAATGAGGGTTATGCGACCATTTTCAAAGTCGTCTTAGTTGTTTATATTCTTTTGGCAATTTTAGGTTATCGCATTAAAACCCGTTGTCCCAATAAAAATTTCAGTGTGCTTAAAGATCTTAACAGCAGTAAGAAAAAAGATCCCAAATGGCACTTTGCGTTGTGGCTTACTTTCGTCTATGGCTTAAGAGACTCGATGGTCTTAATGTTAACTGGATTATTGATCTACGATGCCGTTGGCAGTTCCGGCGGACTCTATAGCCGTTTCCTGGCTTTATTTGCGGTTCTCTCAATTCTAGCCCATTTATTCTGCCGTAAATATCTTAAGCGTTCAAATCGGTTATTATTCTTTAATGTCTCGGCAATCTTTGTTGCTAGTGCGACGATTGTTCTCGCTTTCTGTTCGAATACTTTCGGAGCTTTATATTTCGGAATCGTCAATGCGATTGCCGGATCGATCTATGGCAATGTCTATTCAATCATTACGATGAATATTATTTCGAATTACGCCGAGAATGAAAATTTAACCGGAAGAGTTATTGCGAAGGAAACCTATCTTTCCGCCGGCAGAGTTGGTGGTATGATGTTCGCCTTTGCGCTATCTTTACTTTTACCTTCCAATTACTTAATCATTGCGGTCACCATCTTATCGTTGATGCCGATCGTCTTGATCCTATATGCGGATCATTATTATAAAACCAGAGACTTGGAGGCTAAACATGTTTAAGAAAGAAAGAATCGCCCTATTAGAGAAAACCTTAAGTGAATATGTGGAGGATGGTGTTTTCCCCGGCTGTAATTTTGCGATTGTAAGCGACGATGATGTTTATAAAACTTCCGTCGGTTATAAACAATTAGTTCCCGAAAAGATTCCCAATAATTTGCAGACGATTTATGATCTGGCCTCCCTTTCAAAAGTTACCACTACGGTGACCTGTCTATTAAAACTAATGGAAGAAGGCAAGTTATCTTTAAACGATAAAGTTTCCTCCTATTTGGATATTGCGGAGAAAGATCTCACCATCAATCACTGTATCACCCACACCACTGGCTTCCATCGGGATATTCCCAATTACCGCCAGATGAGTAAAGAAGAATTTATCGCCACGATTATGAACGCGAAATGTGAAGTCCCTTTCGGAACCAGAGTTGCTTATTCCGATATCAATTTCTTATATCTGGGTTTTATCGTCGATAAACTGACCGGTTCTTTAGACAAATATGCGCATCAGGTTTTATTCGATCCCCTAGGAATGAAAGATACTGGGTATAATCCTAGTAAAGATAAGTATGAACGTTGTGCCAGCTATGAAGATGAACCGGCTCGCGGGGGAATAATTAAAGGTTCCGTTCACGATGGCAAGTGTTACAAATTAGGTGGCGTTACCGGTCATGCCGGCGTCTTCAGCACCATCGAAGATCTGACTCATTATGTCAAAATGTTACTTAATAATGGCACCTATGAGGGTAAAGAAATCTTAACCCCGCAATCAATGGCACTTTATACTAAATTAAGAACCCCAGGTCTTAATGAACGCCGCAGTATCGGCTGGGTCTTAGCTGATTCTAATTACGCTTTAGGTGATTACTACAGTCCCGAAACTATTTATCATACCGGCTTCACCGGAACTTCAATCCAGGTTGATTTCCAAAATCGTCTGGCGATCATTATTCTCTGTAACCGCGTCCATCCCTCTAGGAATAATCTGAAGATCCTAGAGCTGCGTAATCATCTCCATGATTTAGCTTACCTCTGCAAGTAAGTTCCTAAGTCAATTATTTATCACAAACACCTTTTGGGGTTTCTAGTGATGAGATTATATTATCAGCGCATATTCCTATTATTGATGAAAATAATTAAAGTTTACTAAACTTAATGCTGTGATTTTTACACTGATTCATCCTTCATATTATGCCGTTGCGAAAATTTAGCAGAATAATCACTGAGTAAACGGTCAAAAAAATATTTTTTACTTATGAAAGTCTGGTTTATACTTATTTTGAAGTAGATATGGTTATAATAATTTAAAGGGGATTACCTAATGAAAAATTTATATATAATCGGTGGAACGATGGGAGTCGGTAAAACCACGGTTAGTCAATTGCTCAAGAAAAAATTACCGAAGGCCGTCTTTCTGGATGGCGACTGGTGCTGGGATGCCGATCCCTTTCAGGTAAACAATGAAACTAAAGAAATGGTCATGCAGAATATTTGTTTCTTACTAAATCAATTTATTCATTGTCCCGCCTATGAGAATATAATCTTCTGCTGGGTCTTACCCCAACAGGATATCATCGATACCCTGCTTGCGAATATCGATCAAACAAATTGCTCTACAAAATTAGTTTCTTTGACCTGTGATTCCGCCACTTTAATAAATCGGTTAAAGAAAGATATTAAAAATGGTCAAAGAACCGATGATATTGTGAAAAGAAGTCTCGAAAGAATACCTTGGTATAATAAACTTAAAACAGTGAAAATCGATACGACTAATTACCGTCCCGAAGAAATTTGCGACAAGATAATTGCCTTATAAATCTATTGGAATTAAAATTAATTTAGCGAGGAGACTCCAATGAAAACAATCGAATATGGCAAAGAAAATTCAACAATAATTATGCTCCTACATGGCGGAGGTCTTTCGTGGTGGAATTATCGCGATGAAGCGGAAGTGCTTAAAGAAAACTATCATATCATTCTTCCCGTACTAGATGGGCATGCTGATAGTGATAAGCCCTTTACCTCAATCGAAAATAATGCGAAAGAGATAATTGAATATCTTGATAACAACTACCATGGTAAAGTCTTAGCCATCGCTGGTCTATCCTTAGGGGCCCAGATCTTAGTCGAAATACTTTCTCAGCGAAAGGATATCTGTAAATATGCGATTATCGAAAGTGCTTTAGTTCTTCCGATGAAAACCACGGCGGCTTTAATCGGCCCAAGCTTTGAAATGAGTTACGGTTTAATCAAGCAAGAATGGTTCTCAAAGCTGCAATTCAAATCATTGAAAATTCAGGATAAACTATATGACGATTATTATCGGGACACCTGCAAGATCTCAAAACAAAACATGATATCTTTCCTGAAAGCAAATTCTTCCTATACGCTAAAATCATCTCTTAAGAATACAACTGCGAAGGTAACTATTTTAGTTGGCAGCAAGGAAACTAAAATAATGCTACACTCCGCCGATGTTCTACATGACACGATTCCTAATAGTAACCTACAGATTTTAAGCCAATACTATCATGGTGAATTTAGCTTAAATCATCCAAAAGAATATGTGGATCTATTAACTCATTTACTTTCGGCTCAATAATTGATATACAACCAACCCTAGTTAATAAAGAGAAATACCTTTATAGTTATATGAAACACTCGATACCTATCAACTATCATTAACTTTCATCATTTGTAGAGGAGGAGACCTTATTAAACATCTAGCAAACTTTATTACCTTCTTACGTATTCCTTTGGCAATCGCGTTGCTTTTTGTCTCACCATTTTCACTTGCTTTCTGGCTTTTCTACTTAAGTGCCGGCTTTACCGATATGATTGATGGTTATATTGCCAGAGCCCTGCACCAAGAAAGTGCCTCAGGCGCAAAGTTGGATAGTATTGCAGATTTTATTATGGCACTGTCACTTATTATTATCGTCATTAAAAATATTGCAATCCCCAGCTGGATATGGCTAGGCGTTATCGTTATTGCCACCCTACGCTTAATAGCTTATCTAATTGGTTTTCACAAGTATCATACTTTTTCTTCCTTGCATACTTATGCTAACAAGCTAACGGGAATACTGCTCTTCATCTCCCCCATAATCTATTATGTCTTTGGTTTGACTTTCACCGGCATCCTTCTAGTCTTGATTTCCCTTTTATCAACAATCGAAGAACTTCTTATTACGCTAAATTCAAAAGAACTAAATCGTGATATCAAAAGTATCTTTGACAAAAATATTCCGAATAACCTATGCTCTAAATGATTCATCTTAAGTTGTTTTATCGGAAGTTTTATGACGAAAATTGTCATTGAATATCGAGGAACGACTCGTTTCTGGGCGAATGGTTTGGTCGTCCCAACGATAATATTCATATAGTCACTAACGCAATTCTTGATGAAGAAATAAATACTTTAGTTTTTTTGAAAGAAGTGAGAAATGTTTAAGCGTTTCACCAAAACATCTATAGTAACCAAAACCAGTTTCTAAATAAAGGATGCCAAAGGTCTTATCTTTACCTCTGAAGTGAAAAGTTAAATTCCACTTCAAGACCCGCGACGTTGAATTTAGTCTTATAGGAACTTCTACTTGAACTTAGTCTTACACTTATAGGATATAGTTATCTTGCTGGTTGGCTTTGGGCTTGATCAGAAAGGAGTAACTTTGTTATGTCAAAGTCCAACAGT
>JAEZBR010000047.1 GCA_023426935.1 Bacillota bacterium
TTTACGACTTTAATATTTGTTTAAAAATATAGCTGGCTTTTTTCTCCGGAAATGGTGTCTCTCAATTCCGGAAACATTGGCTCACAAATTCCGGAAATGGTGGCTCGTTTTGAGCGGAATATTCAAAAGAAAAGTATATTCAAGTTTGTCGCATAGAATTAAAACAAAATTGAATTCGTAATCCTGGCAACCAATCATGATGATCGGCTACCTTTTAAATAAAAGAAATTAAAGAGGTACGTAAAACATCAACTATATAAACATTCGACATTTGTACTGAATATAAACAATGTTCGGACAGCAATGAAAGTAACATATGGTACGATATATCCATAAGACTGATGAAATAATTATTGAATAGGTATAGTGAATCCGAGAATAATCGCAGAGTATATGACTGTTACAAAATGCAATCTTCGAAAAGGAGGAAAGATTTAGTATGTCTACAAAACATGAGTTAGTAAAATTCAAAGATGGTGGGTTGGTTCTTGATGTGGATGTTAGTCCTAAACAAGAAACGGTCTGGCTTTCTCAAAGACAAATGAGCGAATTGTTTGGAGTTAGCACAGATAACATCGGCTTACATATAAAGAATATACTCACATGCAAAGAATTGGATTCTTCAACTACCGAGGAATCCTCGGTAGTTCAAAATGAAGGTGGTCGTAAGATCAGGCGTGCAATCAGGATATATAACCTCGATATGATCATTTCTGTTGGCTATCGGGTAAATTCAAAGAAAGGCATCACCTTTCGCAAATGGGCAACAGCAGTTCTTAAAGACTGCCTTGTGAAAGGATATGCAGTTAACCAGATACAACTATCACGATTGCACAAAACAATTGAAATACAGTCCAAAATGCTAGCGACAGCTATTGATAGTGATTCCAGTGAGGTTTTAAAAGCAGTGAATAAGTACACCATAGCCCTGTCTCTATTGGATGATTATGATCATCAGTTATTTAATCAATTATAAATGGAGATCTATGGAAAAAGAAAAAGCTAAAGTTCTTAATACTTTCTATACTAATGATCGTAAAGCTTGGCGAAAGTGGCTTTCCGATAACTTTCAGAAAGAGACCGAAGTCTGGTTTGTTTTCCCGATGAAAAATGCGAGAGAAAATAGACTTTCTTATAACGACGCCGTTGAAGAAGCGCTATGTTTTGGCTGGATCGATAGTACAATTCGGAATATCGATTCCTTGCATCGAGCCCAAAGATTTACGCCACGCAAAAAAGGCAGTACTTATTCCCGTCCTAATATCGAAAGATTAATCTGGCTTGAAAGTCAGGATATGATCATTCCCGAGATCAGAGAAGATATTTTAGCAGTTATTAACACTCCTTATCACTTCCCTAAAGATATCCTCGATTCAATCAAGAAAGATAAGATAGCCTGGAATAACTATCTGAATTTTCCAGATTCATACAAACGGATCCGTGTCGCTTATATCGATGCGGCTAGAAAACGTCCCTTAGAATTTCAGAAACGTTTGCATAACTTCATTAATAAATCCCGTGATAACAAACTTATCGGTTACGGCGGGATTGATAAATACTACTAAAAAATGCCAGATCAATTCTGACATTTTTACTTAATAGATTATTATCTACTATTACTTTTTTAAGAAAGCATATACCGGATAATTTAAGATACAAATGACTAGGCCAATGATCCCTAAGATCAAGCCGAGTACCATTGCGTTGGCACTCGGATCACTAACCATTACTTGACTCATACCATAGCCCATGACTAGGGCTCCGATAATTCCGATGATCCAAGGCAAGATAGTCTTGAAAGATATTTTTTCTTTCCGGGGATGATCCTTACGATAGACGGGGATTATCAATAAGAGAATAATTCCCCCTATAATCGCGACAATTATTCCGGCCTTTAACATATTCCATTCGCTGATCAGACATAGGCACATACCTAACGAGAATACTAACCCGCCTACTGTTCCGACTATAATCATTAACAAGGTGTTTTTTTTCATTTCTCGACTCCTTTATTGGCTTTGAGTCTTTTCTTCGCATCTTCTACCGATTCGCCTTCTTTAGTAAGATACCAATCAACAAAGGTGTCCTCAATCTTTTGGTAACCCCCTACCACGGTATTCTCCACCTTCTTATAGCCGCCTACGACCGTATCTTCGATATTCTGATATCCTCCTCCTCCTACTACTGCATCTTAAATTTTCTGATTTGCTTTAACTAGTTTCGATTTCATAGTTTCCTCTCATTAACCCAACACTTGTTGTTAGGATATGTCTTTAATATAATTTATGTAGATCGAAAAAACAGTCATCAAATTAGCAGCTTTTGTTGAGATAAAGAGGAAAACCTATGAACAAACCCAATAACCAACGAAAAAAAGACTCCCAGGAAAGAATTGAGAGAGTATTTATTCAGCTAGTTCAAACTCATGAAGTTAAGGATATTTCGGTCTCAGAAATCTGTAATTTAGCGATGGTAAATCGTACCACATTTTATGCGAATTACCTAGATATCTACGACTTAGTCGATAAGGTAAGAGAACGAATGATCAACGAATTTGTGGATATGTTTGACATAAATCGTCGATGTCATAATGACGAGAATTATCTTATTATGTTTAGGCATATTAAAGATAACCAGATTTTTTATCGCACATATTTTCGTTTAGGTTTCGATGTAAATTATCAGATTGATTATTTCGATACTGAGCTAGCAAAGAAACGTTTCAATAATCAGTTCATTGAATATCACTGTGAATTTTTTAGAGCGGGAATTACCGCCATAATAAAAATGTGGCTAAACAATAATTGCAAGGAAAGCCCGGAAGATATTCTGGAAATTATTAAATCTGAATATCAGTAGTTATTTATTTTTTCTTTGCGGTTTGGGTTATCGTCTCATGATAGAAATAGTTTATTACTATCGGTTTCCCTTGGGGGTCTTTTAAGAACGGTTCTTTATCAATAACATACATATAATCTTTATCTTGGCAGTATTCGCGAACTTTCTGATCCAACTCTTCCCAATAAGAAAGGTCATGATAATTATATATTTGGTTATATAACGATACTAATTTTGGATACTTATCGTCGATGTAATCCATAATTGTTGATTTAAAATTACCTCGCAAATTTAAATTTTCTAACCAAATATAATCACAATAATGATGAATCTTTCCGATTATTCCAAAGACTTCGGTAATCTCCGGAAAAATAGGCGAAATAAAACAGGTTGTTCGAATCCCGGCTTCATGGAACTTTTTCATCGCCTCAATTCTTCGCTCAATCGAAACCGCATTATCCATATCGCTTCTAAAGTTTTCATCTAGCGTATTGATTGACCAAGCCACTAAAGGATTGTCATATTGTTTAATCAGGTCAAGATCCCTCAGAACCAAATCCGATTTCGTCGTTATGATCAAATTAATTCCGCTGCCTTGCATCTGTTCTAAAAATGCACGTGTTCGTTTATAGTGCTTTTCTTGCTCGTTGTAACCATCCGTTACGGTGCCCACCAGCATTGTTTTTCCCTGATACTTTTGAATGTTAGTTATTGGTTCCCAATTCTTTACATCAATAAAACTTCCCCATAGTTCAGGGTGATTGGTAAAACGTTTCATAAAAGTCGCGTAACAATATTTACATGCATGAGTACATCCGATATAGGGATTTATTGAATATCCCGCAATCGGTAAGTTCGACTTATTAATGATTGAATTAACTTGAATCTCTTTGGTGATAATATCCATATTTGGTATGTACCTCTATAGTAGTTTACCAAGCTACACGTTATTTTCAAACCTTCTGACCTTAAGCGAATAGTTTTTCAAGATATTGAAAGGTTATTAATATTACCACTAAATTCATCACACCTTTTTCAATCTTTTTAAGAAAATAATTTATAATATAATTAAGTAAAGATAACAAGGCATTTAAATCATTTTTATCGTCTTCAAGTACTTTTATATTTAGTTCCACACTTATCCTCAGAAGTAAGATTAATTTACTTTTTCCTGTTGTTAATCATATTAACAAAACTTAATATACACATCGTTAGCAACAAAGCTAAGTTTATCCAGGCAAGATATCCCCAGAATTCTCCCCCGAAATAAGCTCTGAAATTCAAGCTTAATTCATCGATGACAATACCGGCATTATAAAACATCTGCATTCCAATAATTAATAAGATCAGCGAAAGAAAGAAAAGTAAGATATTTAAAGTTTGTTTTTTCATAATGCCTCCTGCTAATACTATACCACACGACTATATCTCGATTACTAAAATCCCCTCTTGTTCAAAAGGATATGTTTTTTGAATCTTCTTGTTTTTAAAATAGTAAGCTCCGCCAACAGACGAAGGCTCTTTAGATAGCGAGTTAAATAATAATACCTGTTTAGATATTGTGTTTGCTTTAGCTAGGTAATCCAGGAGGTAATGTTGCCATTGGTCTAGATCATAATTAACATACAGCGGCCAGAATAATAAATAATTATTAGTAAATCTTTGCGGTTATTCAAATCCATCTCCGCATAAGGCAATCTGACAGTTTGTATCATGATAGTTAAAAGACGATGTATCTGTACCTTCACAATAATGTTCATCAGTAATTCGATACTCTTTTCATCCTTTACTGATTCGGCGATAGTTATGTAATACCTCCCCTTTAGATATTAATATTTCCGAGGAATATATTCTTTGATTATCTTTTTCAAAGTATCCGAACATAATATCGATACAATATTTATTGGTAATACCTAATATCGTTTTGAATATTGCATCGTCTTGTGAAATAGCAATTTCTTTATCGTGTTCGTAATTCCAATTCAAAGAATCAAACCCCAGCAAAAAGGCTTCCCCGAAACAAACTAAATCTGCTTGCTTTGAAGAAGCGAGTTTCATTCCAGACTCAAGTTTCTGTAGATTAGCTTGAATCTCATTATTTTTAAATTGATAACAGGCTAACGCAATCTTCATTTTACTTTAAATTAGCTTTAATGACTCTTAAAGCATTCTGGTAGAAAACCATTTCGATTTCCTGATCTGTGAAGCCAGCTTGGCTTAAACCATTCGCCAGTTTATCGTATTGGGTACAATCTTTCATTTCCTGAACACCATAGATTCCGTCATAGTCACTACCTAAAGCCAAGACCTCAATACCTCCTACTTCTTTAATATGTAATGCATGTTTTACTAAGTCAGAAACGGAAGTATATTCCGGAGTATTACCACAGAAATCCGGGCAGAAATTCAAGCCCATTACGCCGCCATTATCACTCAATGCCTTGATCATGTCGTCGGTCATATTGCGGGGGTGATTAGTTAAGATTCGACTGTTGGAATGTGAAGCCATTACCGGCTTTGTGGTATATTTCATTACATCCCAGAAACCACCATCGGATAAATGGGAAACATCGACGATCATTCCTAGTTCATTCATCTTCTTAATTACTTCGATTCCGAAAGGTTTAAGCCCCTTATTCATCAAGTTTGAATCCGGTGAATTAGGATAGCCCAAAGTATTCTCATAATTCCAAGTTAAGGTAATCAGTCTTACGCCTTGATCATATATTTCTTTTACTCGATCTAGCTTACCGTTAATCATCGCACCGTCTTCAATCGTAATGATTGCTCCGACTTTATCGCCTAAGTTAGATATATCTTTTTCATCATGAATCACCGAAAACAAATTCGAATATTTCTCTTCCTGCGTTTTCAAAAATCTGATGACTCTTTGAAACTCACCATAAACCTTCTCCATATCCGGATCGAATTTCTGGGACAGGAAGATCGCAAAAAACTGAATTAACGCATCACTTTCTTTTAAGCGATTTAAATCAATCTGTAACTCATTATGCGCTAGATCACCTTTAAAATCTTTCTGGGCAACTCTAATCAAAGTGTCACAATGTAGGTCAATTCTTTTCATCGCTAGTTTCCTCTCTATCAAATAAATTCGGATCATTTACTTCTCTAACCGGTAATTCTTTTACCAACTGAATATTTAATGGTCGCCTAGTATCTTCGAAAGGTAAATAATCAAGCAAAGATTCATCACCTTTAATTAGCCATTCATTCTGATATTCCCCTAGTAATAATAGTTTATCGGTATATCCCCTTATGGATTGTAAACCTTTAATATCATCTTTAACCGCTTCGGTTACCACTCTTTTTGCATACGTATCATAAAATCGATTAGCTTTAACTAGCCATTCTTCAAACTTAGGTTCGTCAAGCGAAAGTTTAGCCGCTTCCAACAGTTTTTCTTTCAGTATCTGTCCGTTATTATTAACTTCCTCAATCGGTAAAAAAATAAACCCGGAACTTAAATCACCTTGAAAGTTCTCATAACGATGATAAAGAAAAGCCAGTAAGCGTGTAATATTTGTTTGAGGGGCAGTCTTAAATCCAGTGTCTTTAGGGTTTACATCCCAGCCATCCTTACCTAGATCACTGACAATAAACTTAAGGTAAGCATTCTCCGCATAATGTACATACTCCGCAAAATTATCGACGGGATCCAGAAAACGGTCAAAGACGCTGATAATCTTTTCGAATTGTTGATCACCGTCTTTCAATATGACCGTATAACGACCATCTTGTTTTACTAATTTAGTTCCGAAAGAACTGTTAGTATTCGTAACCAAGGCGATGCCGCCTTGAAAAGAAGTTTCTTCATTGATAATCTGAAGATTCCAATCGATTAGACCCCGAATCAGCGGGCCATCGCCAAATTGTATAAAGCGTATCGGACGCTTTTGTTTAATTACTAAGTTACTATTCAATAACGCCATTCTAAAGCCTCCTACTGCCTTCTATTTTACCATAGCGACTTCTTGCTAAACCAACAAAAAAGGGATTGTCTATTCAACAATCCCTCGAAATATTACATTTACTTCTTATCGATACACGGATTCTCACATTTACTGCAAGACATCTCACAAGGCTTAGCGGAGAATTCACCGCCAGGTAAAGTTGCTTTAATTAATTCCGCAACTGTACCTTTAGCGAGTTTTTCAACTTTCGCCTGGTCTAGTTTTAAAGCTTTGATAATTCTCATGCCGTAATCTTTATCAGCCCAATAACATTGAGTTGCATGACGATACTTGATGGTATCGGAACATGGAGCGATATTTCTCGCGGTATTCCCAATCAACGCTTCTTTCTGCTCTTCGTTCATTAAGCGGTATAGATCGCCGCCGTCTTTGAAGTTGTCATCGGTCGGATCATCCTTAGGATCATAACGCCAAATTGAACCGGAAAGGTCTAATGGCGGTTCCGCTACTTCCGGTTGGGCCGTCCAATAACCATCCTGGTTTGGCGTATAAGCCGGAGCTCTACCATAGTTACCGTCAACTCTCATGAAACCGTCACGATGATAGTCTTCGACATGAGCATGTTTAGCTTGGTTAACCGGAATCAGATTATAGTTTACGCCAAGACGATATCTCTGGGCATCACCATAGACGAACAGGCGTCCCTGTAAGAATTTATCCGGCGAGAAACCGATTCCCGGAACGACATGTGCCGGAGTAAAGGCGGCTTGTTCAACTTCCGCGAAATAGTTATCAGGCCATCTATTCAACTCTAGTACACCTACTTCGATTAACGGGAATTCTTTCTGACGCCAGATCTTCGTAATATCGAACGGATTCTCATAGTGATCTTTTGCCTGTTGTTCCGTCATGACTTGGATATACAGCGTCCACTTCGGGAAATCTTTCTTCATGATGGATTCATATAAGTCTCTGCCGAAACTCTCACGATCATTCGCGACAATTGCGGCCGCTTCTTGATCGGTCAGGTTCTTAATTCCCTGTTGGGTCTTAAAGTGGAACTTAACCCAGACTCTTTCATTCTTCGCATTATACATTGAATAGGTATGTTCACCATAGAAATGCATATGTCTGAAGCCATCCGGAATTCCCCGATCGGACATCGTGATCGTTCTTTGATGGAAGGTTTCTGGTAATAAGGTCCAGAAATCCCAGTTATTCTGCGCACTGCGCATTCCGGTATACGGATCCCGTTTTACGGCACGGTTTAAATCCGGGAAATCATGGGTATCTCTGATGAAGAAAGTTGGGGTATTATTTCCGACTAAATCCCAGTTTCCTTCCTCGGTATAGAATTTTACGGCTACGCCTCGAATATCTCTTTCGGCATCCGCAGCGCCTCTTTCACCGGCTACGGTCGAGAAACGAAGAAACAGATCGGTCTTCTTTCCAATCTTATCAAATAATTTTGCTTTGGTGTATTTGGTAATATCGTGAGTTACTGTGAAATCACCATAAGCACCCCAACCCTTCGCATGCATCCTTCTCTCCGGAATTACTTCCCGATCGAAGTGCGCCATCTTCTCTAATAACCAAACATCCTGCATCATTACCGGACCACGTGGACCGGCGGTGATACTGTGCTCGTTATTCTCAACGGGCGCTCACACTTCATTAGTCAACTTCTTGTTCATTTCATCCATCTAGTTTTACCTCCTGGATATTTAACGGACTTTCACCGTTTGATTCCCTTCTTCAGACATTCCGGACAAACATAATATAGATTAAGCTCATACGAATTAACGGTTACGCCACTCTTTTTGCTGAATTGTCTCTTTAAATCGCCTAAGGTAATGTCGGAAATTTTCCCGCATTTTTCGCAGATTAGATGCTCATGCGGGGTGACCAAGCGATCATAGTGATCGGGCTGACCACTGATTTTCACCCTTCGTATCAAATTTTCGGAGACTAACCCGTTAAGATTGTTATATACCGTAGCCATGACGGTCTTGGGCATTACTTTCTTTGCTTCGTCATAGACTTGAGCAGCGGTCAAATGTCTATCGGAATCTTTTACTATTTGTAGTATTAACTGTTTCTGTTTCGTCATTTTTAGAACCGTTCTAAATTTATAATACTTCATTAAGAAATAAATGCAAGTGATTTGCTCAATGATCAGATATTATTATCCCGACTGTATTATTTTCAACTTGATACTTCATCTACTTATTTGCGGTATTTATAAGAAGTTAAGAATACGCTATGAAGTCCTAAAGTCATATTATGGGGTTGCGACTTATTAGTAGCTTAATCCCTCTTCTTATTAACGACTCAATTTGTTACTATAATTTTGAAAAGTGGCTCAACAAATGCAAGTGACAGAAGATTTTTTTGATTATTTACAAGCTAAACTTGAATCAGGTCGTCAAACCCAGCAAGAAAATTTAGAAAAAGCCGCGGATTTAATAATTAGAAGCATCGACGCAAAAGGTAATTTTTATGTTTTTGGTTCCGGTCATTCTCATATGATCGCCGAGGAGTTGTATACCAGAGCAGGAGGCTTAGATATTGTTAAAGCTATTTTGCCACCGGAATTGATGCTTCATCAAATGCATCACAAATCAACAAATCTTGAACGTTTGCCTGGTTACGCCAAGGCAATACTTGACCTATATCCGGTAAATAAAGATGATGCATTCTTAATTATTTCTAATTCCGGACGAAATAGTGTTCCGGTTGAAATGGCCTTAGAAGCCAAGAAACGTGGAGCGAATATTATCGCAATGACTTCAGTCAAACATTCATCCAAAGTACCTTCGCGCCAAGTAGATGGCTATAAACTATATGAAGTTGCTGATGTGGTTATTGATAACCAGGCTGACTTAGGGGATGCAGCTTTCCAAATTAAAGGTGCTAATGCTCAAGTTGGCGGTATAAGTGATTTCATGGGAATTGCTTTTGCTCAGGCTTTAGTTGCCATCGTAGTTCAGAAAATGCTTGACCAAGGAAAAACACCTAATATATATAAGAGTGCAAACATCTAAATCCTTCAAACATGCCATCAGTAATTATTTTAATGTTTCATGTTTTGTAATTATTTCCATAATTGATACGTTAAAGCCCTTATGACTACTTAAACATGAAACTTCGCTCATTTTTTGATCAAACTTTTTTACCAATCTAAAACTGTATTAGGTATTAATTAAGGTTCTGTAAGCATTAACGTTTTGACTGCATTAATGTACATAATACTCTTTTGACAACTCAACTACTTTTTTATACTGTCTGTTCTTTTCCAAGGTTTCAAACAATAATGAAGAAACTAAATGCAATTGGTCATTTGAAATGTTCCCCAAGTTTTCCGATATTTCATTCTTGAAAAGTTCTATAACCATTTTGTCATCTTTTGTATTCAAAATGCTTATTATTCTATAAACTATATCTTCTTTACCATGGCTAGTATAATTAGCTAGCGATTTTTTTAATTCATTAATTCTATTAAGTCGATATAAGCAAATTAACACATAGTCATTACCTGGATCAACTTTACAAATCATATCTTTATTAATTAGTGCATATGCTTCTTGGTATCTTTCCGCTCTTACATAGTTTTCTATTATGTATTTATCAACCAACATTTTTCGTTCAGGATTATTTTTAATTAGACCCACATAGATTTTTTCAGCTACTTTATACTCTTTATTTTTCGAAAACAATTCCGCAATACATATGATAAATCTCAATTGTCTTTTGGCATTCATGCTGCAAGCATATTCATTTACAGCCAAATTTTCATAATAATAAGCCTCCATGTAATCCCCTTTATATGCTAAAGCTGCGGCTAATTTGTCGTTTACTAGTCCATACAATATTGATTTATATCCTATATCTATACTGTCTTTTAATTTATCGATTGCTTTATCAATCTGTTTTTTTTTATAATAATAGCTCCCCCATAAATAGTCATATTCTTGTTTGTCTCTATTATTCAAATAATCATATCTTATACTTTCTCTTTTTAAGTAATCGATAATAGTTTTTACTTTGTTTAGGTCCTCCCTGACTTCACAAAAATACAAAGCATTAACTAATTCATATTTTATAAATAATTCCGAGTTCAAATATTCTTTCTCCATAGCGTTTATGGAAATAATTTCTTTTTCAATCACCATCGCATCCAGCATAATTAAATGTTTCGTCAATACTTCCAGTTTTTCTGCCATTATGCTTAATTGAGAGGCTTCATATATCAGCTTAATTCCTAGTTTCAAATAAATATTGGCTAAAAATTCTACACTAATTATTAGCACCCCAGTTTCAATCTTACTCAGATACCCTTTATCCATATAACAAACTTGAGCAAGCTGGGTAAGTGATAAGTGTTGCTTGTTTCTTTCCTCTCTAATTCTTTTGCCAAAATATAGGCAAATATTATTTTGCATATTTTATTTGTTTATGACCTCCGCAAGTATCTATTTACTCAAAATTAATTAATATTGCAGAATAATTAAAACTGAATAGATCTTATTATATTATTTATAGAAGAAGAAAGCGTATATGTTACTATTAGATTGTTTCCAGATATTTGTTCACTATGGCTAACAATATAGTATCCGGTTGGATTTATGTTTACTTGGATACTGTAACCAACGAGTTGATTGTTGCTTCTCTGTATTTGACCAGTTATGTGAATGGTTATAAGTATTTTGTCACCATTGTTGGCATAATATGTCTCATAGTTTGTATAGTCTATATTTTGTATTGCGGTTCTAACTAAATTACTTTCATTGACAATCCGTAAATTAGTAATATTTAGGCTCACCAATAGGAAGTGTGGGTAAAAGAAGTTAGGAAAGATGCAAATAAGTCAGTAAATATAAGGCGAATCGAAGAATAAAGCATCTGTAAAATATCGATATAGTATTTTTGTCATAAAAAAAGCCATATGGTATTCTTAATCTGCTAAAAGAAAAGAGGACCATATGGCAATTAAAAGACTATTAAAATCCGCACTGAATGTCAAGGGCGTAA
>JAEZBR010000054.1 GCA_023426935.1 Bacillota bacterium
ATAACCCTGAGTTACAATATTTGTATTGCGGTGGCAATAAACTAACAACCTTAGATGTCAGTAAGAATCAGAAGCTGAGCTCGTTGGCGTGCGAAGTCAATCAACTAACATCCTTAGATGTCAGCAAGAACCCTGAGTTGCAATCTTTAGATTGCTATAGTAATCAACTAACAGCATTAGACCTAAGTCAGAATACTGCATTGGATAGTACACGTGTATACCTAAGCTTCGATTATGATCGCAACGCGGCTTACCAGATTCCGGTCTTTGTTGCCAAGAAGGTTGGGAATAAGTATGTGGTTAACCTAAAACAGAACAATGCCGCATTGAAAGCTGGGAACATCAGTGAATTGGTTTCTAACGGTACCTATGATTCGGCAGCAGCAACCATAACCTATGATACCAAACCGGCTGCAACTGAGAAGATTACTTACAAATATAAGACTGATGGTCCCGGTGAAGAAATTATGAGGGTCGAGGGAAGCATCACGATCGATAACGGTACGGTTACCAATACTGCCGACAATAACGGAACCTTGTTATATACCACACTATTCTTAATTTCCTTAATCGGAGTATCCGGAATGGTAGTGTATACCAAGAGAAAGAATTAGTTATTCAATGACAAGCCAAAGGCCAATATTCGTCTTTGGCTTTATTATTAAACAGACCGATTAAATATTTAAATCAATAACCCTAATCGTCGGATGAATACTGTCATTTTGACCGTTAAATTCTGATTTTTAAGGTTGACTATTCCGTCCTAGGGGCTTAAAATCTTCTTTGTAATGTAACAAGTGAAAATTATGAAAATGTTTTCAGGGGAGGAAAAATTCATGAAAAAAATCTTGGTAACAATTCTAACGCTAGCTTTACTTACCAGTGCTGTCGCCTGTTCGCAAAAAAAGGATTCTGGTAAAGTAACGATTGGCTTGATTCAGTATATTCAACATGCTGCTTTAGATAAAGCGACCGAAGGTTTTAAGGCTGCCTTGAAAGACAATGGTTATATTGAAGGTGAAAATCTAGTCTATGATGATCAGAATGCCGGAGGCGAAGAAGCCAATTGTGTAACGATTGCGGATAAATTCGTCAATGAAAAAGTTGATTTAATTTTCGCGAATGCGACCCCGGCCGCTCAAGCGGTGGCGAATAAGACGACGGAGATTCCCGTTGTCATTACTTCCGTTACGGATCCGGCTAGTGCCGGCTTAGTCGATACTAATGAGAATCCTGGTGGTAATATCACCGGAACCTCCGATCTGACGCCAGTTGAGAATCAGCTCGATCTTTTGGTTCAGTTATTACCCAACGCCAAGAAAGTTGCGGTCATGTATTGCGGGGCGGAAGATAATTCGATCTTCCAAGCTAAGATTGCGATGAATTATCTCAGTAAATTAGGCTTGACTGGTCAGGAAACGACGGTTTCCGATTCCAACTCGATTCAACAGGTCGTCGAATCTTTGATTGGGAAAGTTGATGCGATCTATGTTCCGACCGATAACCTATTAGCTTCCGGAATGGCTACTGTAACGCTAGTTGCGAACAAGAATAATCTACCGGTCATTGTCGGAGAATCCGGCATGGTAACTACCGGGGGACTAGCGACTTATGGTATTGATTACTATAACCTAGGCTATAAATCCGGCGAAATGGCCGTGAAGATCTTAAAGGGTGAAAGTAAACCGGCCGATATGGCAATTGAATACTTACCGGCTGATGAATGCGAATTAGTAGTTAATACGACTTCTGCAAAAACGCTAGGGCTTACGATCTCTGAAGATATATTGGCTAAGGCTAAGACGGTCGAATAGAAATGAGTATTTTCTTAGCGATTCAGGGTGCGGTTTCTCAAGGTATTCTCTGGGGAATTGCCGCCTTAGGAATCTTTGTAACCTTCCGTTTATTAGATATCGCGGATATGTCAGTCGATGGTACTTTTGCCACCGGCGGCTGTGTAGCGGCGATTGGAATTGCCAGCGGTCTTAATCCGTTTCTCGCCACCTTACTAGCGATGATCTCCGGTTTCTTAGCCGGTTCGATCACCGGAGTTTTACATACCCGTTTCAAGATTCCTTCAATCTTAGCGGGAATCTTAACTCAATTAGGTCTATATTCGATCGATCTAAGAATCTTAGGTCGTTCCAACCTACCATTATTAAAAGTCGATACGATTTTCGATAATTTTTCTCAGTTGACCGGATTAAACACGACATACAGTACTTTGATCCTGGGAATCGTGTTTGCCTTAGTGGTAACGGTTGTTCTTTATTGGTTCTTTGGTACGGAGATTGGTAGTGCGATCCGAGCGACGGGTTCGAATGAACAGATGGTTCGTTCCTTGGCTTGCAATACTGATTCAACTAAAATGTTAGGTTTAATGATCAGTAATTCATTAGTGGCGTTATCCGGGGCTTTAGTTACCCAATCACAAGGTTATGCCGATGTTAAGATGGGTACCGGAGCGATTGTCATTGGACTAGCCAGTATTATTATCGGTGAAGTCATCGTTCCCAAGCGGGCTAATTTTTGGATTAGATTAAGTTCCTTAGTCTTGGGCTCGATTATCTATCGGATTATTATCGCCTTAGTTTTACAGATGGGTTTGAATACCGACGATCTAAAATTACTGACCGCAGTCTTAGTCGGCTTGGCTTTGGCAGTTCCAACCTTATTAGCTAGGCGTGCTCAAAAGGCTCGATATAAATCATCTTTAAAGAAGAAACGGGGTGCGAACAATGCTTGAAATCATCGATGTCAGTAAGATGTTTAATCCCGGAACCGTCAATGCTAAACAAGCTTTGGATCATTTAAATCTGAAACTGAATGACGGTGATTTTGTGACGGTAATTGGCGGCAATGGTGCGGGTAAATCGACGATTCTTAATATGATTGCGGGAGTTTATCCCATCGATTCCGGAATCATTAAACTTAATAACAAAGATATTTCCTTATTACCTGAGTATAAACGGGCTAAATACATCGGTCGGGTCTTTCAGGATCCGATGATGGGTACTGCCGCTGACATGGAGATTGAAGAAAATCTTGCCATGGCGATCAGACGGGGACAACACCGTGGTCTACGCTGGGGCGTCGGAAAAAACGAACCGGAATTTTTCGTTAAAGCGGTTAAACGTTTCGGACTAGGCTTAGAAGATCGGATGCATTCAAAGGTCGGACTATTATCCGGCGGTCAAAGACAAGCATTGACTCTTTTGATGGCGACGATGAAAAGGCCGGAATTACTCTTGTTGGATGAACATACGGCCGCTTTAGATCCTAAAACTGCCAAGAAAGTTTTAACTCTGACGACGGAGATTGTATCGGAACAACATCTGACGACCTTAATGGTTACCCATAATATGAAGGACGCAATTAATATCGGTAACCGGATAATTATGATGTATGAAGGAAGAGTCATCTTCGATGCTCGTGACGAAGAAAAACACAATCTTAAGGTCGAAGACTTGCTTAAAAAATTCGAACAGGCTTCCGGCGAAGAATTTGATAACGATCGAATGATTTTGGCGAAGTAATTAAAGGGCTGTGGCCCTTTTTATGATAAGATGCTAGTAGGGAGATGAAATTATGAATGACGAGAACAAGAAGAAAGATAACGAACTTCGGTTTTGCCCCAATTGCGGAGAACCGATCGTAGATCCCAAAATGAAGTTTTGTCTTTATTGCGGTGCCGATTTGAATGGTGAAAAAACGGAGAAATCCAGTGAACCAGTGCCACCAAAAGAAAAGAAACCGTTGTTGAAACCAGAGACGAAGAAGAAGATATTCGCTAGTTTTGCCGGAGCCGGTAAGTATGTTTGGAATACGATCTTACATCCCGGTACCAGCAATGAGAATGTTAGTACTTCCGCTTCCTTAATCGTCGATGTTTTCTTTATTATTATTGAGTTTATTTGGTTATATGTAGTCCAACGCGGGTTAGTCAATTGGATTGCTTCCGGATTACCGGGAATGCCTAAGGGAATATTTACGATTGTTTCGACTAACATTACTTTCCGGATGAGCTTTGGTTATACGCTCTTAGGTTCTTTAGAATTAGCCTTAGGAATCTTATTGATTATGACGATTATGATGATCATCGTAAATCTGAAACGCAAGAAGAATGCCAATCTCTTTGTCTGTTTGAAGAGCGCAACCCACTTCTTGATTATCCCGCAATTATTACTGCTGGTTTCAAGTATCATCATGGCGGTCTCGTTTGGCTTAGGTGTAATTGCCTTAGCGATTTCGGTAATCGTCTTCTTCATGAACATTGTCTTAATGTTCAAAGACGCTTATGACTATGTCGCGTATCTGACGGTTGTTATCGGCTTTACTTTAATTCTTCTTTTGTCCTATGCGGTCTTTTCTCAATGCTGGGTCTTAGTAAAAGGAATCACCAATGGCATTTAATTCCGACAAGTTAACTTTACGTCTGGCTAATAATTCAGATTTACCGCAGATTACTTCTTTCTATAAAGATGTTGTCGATAATCTTAATCAGAACAATATCCCCATCTGGAACGATATCTATCCGGCTTGTACTTACCAGGACGATATTAATAATCAGGTTCTATATTTATTACTTAATGACCAAGAGATTTTGGCAATCTTTGCGGTTGATAAATTAAATACCGAAGAGGGCAGCGTTCAATGGCTAGAACCCAGCGCCAAAGCCCTATATCTTTATCGCATTTCCGTAAAGGTAGATTATCTGAATCAAGGGATCGGTAAATTAGCTTTGGATCAAGCCATGAAAGTCGCTAAAGAAAAAGGTGCCGAGTATCTACGGCTGTTAGTCGGAGATATTAACGTCCCGGCCATCAAGTTTTATCTTCGATGGGGGATGCGTCAGGCACCAGGATTTTTCGATGAAAAGATTGAAGACGGCAGTGTTCTTCATGAATATGGTTTTGAGATTAAGGTTTAGTAAACAATTTCTTCCATCAATTCTTTTTTCGCTTGTTCACCTTTGAGCGCTGCGACTAGTAATAGGCCGAACTCAATTGAAGCAGCCAATGACCTTGCGGTATATAAATTCCCGTCGGTCACATAGTATTGATTCAGATAAGTGCCTTCATACTTTTCGGAATTGAAACCGGGATAGCAGGTATACTTTTTACCTTTAAGTAAACCTAGTTCACCAATCAGACTGGGAGCCGCACAGATAGCTGCCAGTTTTTTATTCGTAATAAAGTATATAATTAATTCATTCACGGTTTTATCGGATAACAGATTATCGTAATTACGTTTTCCCCCGGGAATAAACATTAAATCATAGTCTTCTTTGACGATTGATTTTAAAGGCTTGAAGTTCACCAAACTTAAGCCATGCGAAGATTCAATCTCACTACCGCTGATATTAAAGAGATCGACGGTAATATCGGCTCTTCGTAATAGATCAATCACTGTGATTGCTTCGGTTTCTTCAAATCCATTCGACATAATTGCACATACTTTCATTTTTATCACCCGGGATAATTATAACCTTTTTTTATATTTACATCATATTTCAATGAAACTATGTAATTTACAGAAAATTTTCAACCGCTTTCTGTTGACTGATTATCGTTAGAAAGATAAAATCGACCTAACAGTGTCAATTTGCCGGAGGTAAGGGAAATGTGTGGATTCTTAGCAGTAACCGACAGTACGATCAAGGAACAGACCTTCTTAACCGGTTTCGATAAATTAGCTAACCGCGGACCGGATGCTTCGCGATATGAAAAGACCGCTTTGGGTTATTTAGGGTTTAAGCGCCTAGCGATTATGGATCAGAGTGATGACGGGATGCAACCATTCAAAGTCGGATCTTATTCTTTGATTTGCAACGGTGAAATTTATAGTCATGCTAAGATTCGCAATGAATTGAATGACGAAAATGTTTTCCAATCCACCAGTGATTGTGAAGTAATTTTGCCTTATTACTTGGAAAAAGGAAATCAGATTTTTAAAGAACTAGGCAGTGAATTCGCTTTAGTTATTTTCGACTATGCCCATAACGAAGTAATCGCTGCTAGGGATCCGCTAGGTATCCGCCCGTTGTTTTATGGTTATACCAAAAATAAGAAGATTGCTTTCGGTTCGGAGGTTAAAGCCCTTCAGGATTTTTGTGAAGAAGTTATTCCATTTCCCCCGGGACATTATTATGAAAAAGGCAAATTTATTTCTTATGAAGACATTTCAAAAGTCGATCATTATTCTACCGACAACTTAAATGAAGCAATCAATAATATTCATCATTTATTGACCGAAGCGGTAATCAAAAAATTAGATGCGGATGCACCGATCGGATTCTTGTTAAGCGGAGGTTTGGATTCCAGCTTAGTTTGTGCGATTGCCCAGAAGGAATTGAAGAAACCGATTCGGACGTTTGCGATTGGGATGAAAAAAGATGCGATCGATTTAAAGTATGCCCGGATGGTTGCCCGACATTTAAATTGCCAGCATACCGAATTTATGATGACGACCGATGAGATTCTGTCGGCTTTGGAAGAAGTTATCATCGCAACCGAAACATACGATATTACCACAATCAGAGCTTCGGTCGGGATGTATTTGATCTGCAAGAAAATCAAAGAAACTACCGATATTAAGGTCTTATTCACCGGTGAGATTTCCGATGAATTATTCGGATATAAATATACCGACTTTGCGCCTAATGCGGAAGAATTTCAGAAAGAAGCCGTTAAAAGAATTAAAGAGTTATATGAATACGATGTTTTAAGGGCAGATCGTTGTATCTCCGAGAATGGCTTAGAGGGAAGAGTTCCGTTTGGTGATGATGACTTTGTGAAGTATGTCATGTCAATTAATCCGGAACTTAAGATGAATCACTATCAGATGGGTAAGTATCTTTTAAGGGAAGCCTTCAAAGAAGGTAATTATTTACCTAAGACAATTTTATATCGGGATAAAGCCGCTTTCTCCGATGCCGTTGGACATTCGTTAGTGAATGATCTAAAAGCCTATGCGGATACTTTATATACCGAGGAAGAATTTCAGGCAAAGATTAAAAAGTATTCTTTTAATCCGCCTTACACCAAAGAATCCTTATTATATCGGGAACTATTTGAAAAACATTACCCGAATCAAGACAAATTAATAAGTGCTTATTGGCTGCCAAATCAATCCTGGCCAGGATGCAAAGTAAACGATCCCAGCGCTCGGGTACTTACCAACTATGGCAAATCAGGCGAGTAAATAGATTGAAAATAAGTGGCGGGTAATAGATAATACTAGCGGAGGTTTTAAGATGAGCGAAACAAATAGTAGTAACTGTAATCATAACTGCGCCGATTGTCAGGCTGAATGCTCCAGTCGTGAAGTACCCAAGGATGTTGCGAACCAGTATTCCCACATTAAAAAGATTATTGCCGTAGTTTCCGGTAAAGGCGGAGTAGGTAAATCGACCGTTTGTACCTTATTAGCGAAAGACTTAGTTAAGAAGGGCCATAAAGTCGGAATTATGGACGCGGATATTACCGGCCCCAGTATTCCGTTAATGTTAAGTTTAAAAGGCCCGGCCTATGGCGAAGATAACCTGATTATTCCGTTAGAAACCAAATCCGGAATAAAAGTCATTTCGGCACAAATGTTATTAGATGATCAAGAGTCCCCGGTAATTTGGCGCGGGCCGATCTTGGCCGGGATGGTCAGACAATTCTTCACTGAAGTTAAATGGGGCGATTTGGATTATTTAATCATTGATCTTCCCCCCGGAACCGGCGATGTACCTTTAACGGTCTTCCAATCGATTCCGTTGAACGGAATTATAATCGTTACCACCCCGCAGGAGTTAGTCACAACGATTGTAATGAAAGCCGTCAATATGGCTAAGATGATGAATATTCCGATTATTGGGGTTATCGAGAATATGAGTTATGTCAAATGTCCGGATTGCGGTAAAGAGATTGAAGTATTTGGACCTTCACACTTACCGCTGTATAAAGAAAAAGGTCTCAGTACCCTAGATCGTCTGCCGTTAGAACCTATCGTGACTCAAGAAATCACTGAAGGTAAATTCACGGAAACAAAACTATCTTTGCCTAAGACCATTGAAGCTTTAGAATAATTACCGATGTAATAGCGGTGAAACTTTTTTATAGATTAACATAACCACTAAAGAATCAATCCCCGCCTTCAATAAATTGAACGGGACGGTCGCTAGTAATACTAGCGACCATTTATTTAGGATTAACGGATTAACCGCCGTTCCCATGGCAATAAGGGCGTCTATAGGCATCTTGAAGAAGTAAGAATAAGCTGGAAGTAAGATATAGTAATTCATTAAAGCACCCACGATCGTCATACATAAAGTTCCCCATAACATTCCGATTAGCGCATTGTGTTTCGATTTATGGTGCTTATAGATTAAAGAAGCCGGTAAGACAAAGGCGATTCCGATTAAGAAATTAGCAATCTCTCCGACAAAAGCCGTTTGGGTTCCGGTAAATAAGAGATTAAGTAAGATTTTCAAAGCCTCAATAATAACTCCAGCTGCCGGCCCCAATGAGAAGGCACCGATCAAAACGATGATTTCGCTGAAATCGATCTTGTAGAACGACGGAGCGAACCATAAAGGAACTTCAAAGAACATAATAATATAAGCTAAAGCGGATAAAATCGCGATTTTTGCCAGAGTGTTAACTCTGGATTTCTTAAGGGACATAGTACCTCCTTTGTCCAAGCCTTAAAAAAAGGTTTTCGCAAACCTAGAGGGTACTAAAATACTTCTTTCTTCCAGACTTTAACTGTCGCCATCGGAGTTTCACCGGTTCATGCCCTAAGGCTGGCGGGGTATACCGCCGATTGGGAATCTCACCCGACCCTGAAGTTTGTTAGCAGTAGTATAGCATATATTTAGATTCTGAGAATATTTGTTGCCTAAAGTTCTTCCCGGGGTGCGCATTATGCCATATTTTGGGTCTCGCCGACCTGCGCTTTATGTAAAAATCTTTTATTAATCACTAGTATTCTACTAGGATGTCACCTAAGACAAATAAAAGAAAACACCTTTAATTAGGTGTTTTCTTTCAGCTTTTTAGTTTTTTATCCAGACCGCTTTTAAATTAACATCGCCGTCTAGTAAGGCTTCGTCATAAATCGGGATCTCATTCTGATCGACCCAGGTCTGGAAAGTATAACCGCTTCGCGTAGGCGGCTCAGGTAATCTCAAGGTCTCGCCCTTTACCACGAAAATGTCATCGACTTTTGAACCGCCGTTACTGTCAAAAGTGATTCGGAAGGTATCCGTACTCGCATTATCCCAGAAAGCCGTCAAGGTGGTACTTTCGGCTAAAAGCGCTCCGTCATAAACGGGAGTTTCATTTTGATCCATCCAGACGCGGAAGATATATCCTGATTTAGTCGGTGGGGTTGGTAACTTCAGACTTTCGCCTTTATTGATCGTAATCTCATTAACTGGCGAACCACCGTCACTGTTAAACTTAATCGTAATGGTTTCGGCTGCCGTGGTTTCCCAAATGGCTTTTAAAGTGATATCTTCACTAAATAAAGCATCGTCATAAATCGGTACTTCATTTTCATCAACCCAACAACGGAAAGTATAATTTTCTTTGGTCGGTGCCGCTGGTAGTTTTAAGGTCTCACCTTTGATAACTTTAAGGTCACCGACTTTAGTTCCCCCGTCAGAGTCAAAAGTCACTGTGATCGTTTCCGCATCGATATTTATCCAACTCGCTTTTAAGGCGGTATTTTCGGAAACCGAAATGGTGCTGGCGACAATCCGACCTTGATTATCCATCCAGCCGTTGAATTTGTATCCGGCCTTAGTCGTATCGACCGGTAATTCAACTTCTTTATCTTTCTCAACGGTAATACTACTTACTTCGGTACCTCCGTCGGTATTGAAAGTGATCGTATACTTGTTACTCGGGGAACAACCAACTAAAGATAGGAAAAGTAAGCATGCTAGCAGCGCGTGTAGAATTTTTCTCATATGACCTCCGGTTATGATGCAAACATACCTTCTAGGTATGGATCATATATGGTAATAATCTTTGTCTAAGGGTTCTACTGAAATTATACAAAATAAAAGTGATTTTGACTATTAGGCTTGCGGAAAGGTTATGGAATAGATCTCTTTCATTCGTTTAGCTAGACCGGATATTTGATTAAGAGGTAAACTACAGATCGCTAACCGGATTCCTTTATTGACCTTGACCGTATAGATCTGCTTAGCCATTAACGCTTCATGATACTGATCAAGATTCTTAGGATCGACCGCAAGGGTAATAAAGAAACCTTCCTTATAAGGATAACAAGGCAGATCGTTTTCATCCGCTTCTTTCAGGAATAAAGCGGAACGTTGGTGCATTAAATTAATATAAGTTTGTTTCTCTAGTAAGAACTGCGGATCGGAAATAACTTGCGGGAAGGTTAACATCCCACCGTTATTCACATTGGACCAGATCGCTCTGGCATCTCTTTCGTAGACTGTCGCAATTGTTTTAACCACTTCCGGGTCTTTATTGAGAATAATCGCGGCGCCCAATCTAAAACCATAGGCGGTCAGGGTTTTGGAACAAGAGAACGCAATGATCACGGTCACCTTATTCGCTAGATAATTGAAACAGCGGAGATAATCCCGCGAAGTATTTAAGTTGTAAGAATAATCGATATAAGCGATATCGTTAAGAATAATAACCTGTCCTTGACAGCTAAGTCCCGATAAAAATTCGGTAATATCGGTCCATTCTTCCGTAGTTAAGGAATATCCGGTCGGATTATGGCAAGGGTCATTGAGAATGACTAAAAGTTTATGTTGGGTATGCATGATTCTAGTCGCTATCTCTTTAAAACTAGAAGTTGCGAAATGATGGCCCTGGAATAAAGGATAAGAAACGATCTTTAATCCATTCTGAGCCGCCATTAACTGGTAACTGGTCCAAGCAATCTCCGGAACCATAATCTCCATTCCCGAATCTAAAAACGAAGAAATCGTTAAATAATCGGCCCCGGTTCCCCCAGGTGTAGCGATAACCGCAGTGCTAAGATCGGTAATTTTATCCTCCAAAACCCAGGATAAGACTTTATCCCGATACTCTTTATTTCCCGCAAAAGACTTCGCATAAGCGGCTTTATCCGCATCCTTAACTTCATCAAAATGTTTATAAACGCTCTTAAAGGCGACTAGATTTCCCTGTTCATCCGCCAAACAGCCAATCGTCGCATCGACGACTTTGTCATTTCCGTATTTTAATTTCGCTTCCTTGGCCTGAGCGGCGATCTTGAAGACCGTATCGTTAATTGGTTGAGATAAGACATCTTTTCTTAATAGGTCCATGTTTTTTCACTCCCTATGGGTAATTGTAGCCAAGTAAAAGGGAATAGTAAACTAAAGAGTGTTATAATCTTTTTAGAATTGATGGGGGTATAGAATGCTTAAAAAATGTCAGCCGTTACTGATTATTGGTTTAGGACCAATCGGTCGTTTTTATGCCCGAGTCCTTTCTAGGCAGAATTATCGGGTCTATGGAATCGACAGTAATCCGGAAGTTATCGATGAAGCCTTGAGCAATGGTGAAATTATTGCCGGGGCAATAACCAATGAACCGGATCTGATTGATAAAGCCGCCGTAATCATCTTCAACGCTAGAAAAGAAGATATTCTAGAGTGGTTTAGTAAGAACCCTTTAAAGGGTTCTAAACTATATTTAGACTGTGGGACGGTCGATCTAGAATCCTTTAAGAAGATTAATAAGTTATTACCGGATGGCCAGGCATTTGTGATGAGTCACCCTTATATTTTACAAGGAAAAGAATTGATTCCGCAGGAATTGGATCTATATCCGGATTCTGAAGAAGTTAAACAATTAGGTGCGATCTTAGGATTCACCCAGCTCAAACAAATTACGGTCGGAGGACAAAATGAATAACGCAATTTATATTACCGGTCATAAGAATCCCGATACGGATTCCATCGTTTCAGCTTTATCTTATGGTTATCTAAAGCAGACTCTAGGTGAGAATGCGGTCGGCGTCAGAATTGGACCGATAAACCCAGAAACCCAATTTGTGCTGGATTACTTTCACCAGGATCCGCCACCATTAGTTTATGATATCCGAACTAGAATCCGGGACATCGTTTTCGATGATGCGGTAACGATCTCGCCCGATGGCATGTTATATAGCGCAATCAAGATTATGAGTGAGAATAAGAAGAAGGTTATTGCGATTACCACGCCGGATAATATGTTGCTAGGCTTAGCCACGATATCCGATATTACCAATACGATCGTCGATGATTCCGATAAGCACCATTCTTTGATCGCCAGAACACCTTTTGAGAACTATGCGAAGATCCTAAAGGGAACTTTAGCGAATAAACCGGAGAAGACACATTTATCTGGTGAAATCTTCATTGCCAGTACTTTAGTAATGGATGAGGATGCGGATCAATATAAAGATCGGGTCGTTATTACTTCCGGCAGAACTAAAACCCAGTTGAAAGCTATCTCTTCGGGAGCCGGTTTAGTAATCGGGACCCGAATGAAGCAACCGGCACCGGAAGTAGTTAAGGCAGCCAAGAAAGCCAATGCTGGCTATATTACGACGGAATATGATATGTATAAGACTTCCCAGTTGATCAATCAAGCAGTACCGGTATCTTTAATCATGACTTCAACATTAGTTCATTTCCAATTCGATGATTATGTCGAAGATGTTAAAGTCGCAATCAACCGTTCAAGATTCCGTTCTTACCCGGTTTTGGATCAGAAGGGACATCTAGTTGGCTTAATTTCCCGTTACCACTTATTCAAACACCATGCGCGTCAATTGATTCTAGTCGATCATAACGAGTTGGAACAATCCATCGCCGGCGCCGGACAGGCAGATATTTTAGAGATTATTGACCACCATCGGATTGGCGGAATCCGGACGACAGCCCCAGCGGTTTTTAGAAACGAATTAGTAGGTTGCTGTAATACGATCATCGCCGGTTTATATGAAGAAAATAACGTTCCGATTCCTCCTGCCATTGCCGGAATGATGGTCGGAGCGATTATTTCCGATACGCTCTATTTCAATTCGATCACTTGTACCCAGAAAGATATCGATACGGCCAAGGAACTGGCGAAGATTGCCGGCCTGGATCTAAAGACTTTTGCGAACAGTGTTCTCTCGGTTTCGGCATCTATTACCGGTAAATCGATTCGCGAAATCGTCTATAACGATTTAAAAGTCTTTGAGATCGATAAGTATCGGGCCGCAATCGGGCAGATCAATATTATGAATGTCGGCAGTATTCAGCGTATCAGTACCGATGTTAAGAACTATTTGATTGATTTAGGTCAATCTAATAACTTCGGAATCTGTATTATGATTTTCTCACTTGTCGATGGCTCAGGTTCTTATTTAATCTATACCGGACCGGATGCCTTCTTGGTGGATCTAGCCTTCCATGAGGCTGGTGAGATGAAGGATGACTTCTTATTCTTGAAAGGAGTTCTCTCTCGTAAGAAACAAATCGTTCCTTTATTATCTGACGCCACCCGTACCTTTAACGGAGCAGGAAACTAACTAAACTAGCCCTTCATTCCTTAAGATATTCTTAAAGAAAGAAGGGTTTTATTATGCCTATTTATGGTTATATCAGAGTCTCGACTAAGGAACAGAATGAGGATCGGCAGTTACTGGCGATGTACGAGAATAAAGTATTGCCTAAGTATATCTATTGTGACAAACAATCCGGTAAAGACTTCGATCGTCCTAAGTATCAGAAGTTACTCAAGAAGCTTAAAAGAAATGACCTTCTTTATATCAAGAGTATCGATCGTTTAGGTCGTAACTATGAAGAGATCCAAGAACAGTGGCGTTATTTAACTAAGAAAAAAGAGATCGATATCGTCGTGATCGATATGCCCCTATTAGATACCCGTAACGGTAAAAATCTGTTAGGTACCTTCGTTTCGGATGTTGTGCTTCAGGTTCTCTCCTTTGTGGCCGAGAATGAAAGAACGAATATCCGTCAAAGACAAGCGGAAGGAATCGCGGCCGCCAAACTAAGAGGTGTTAAGTTTGGTCGACCTTTATCACCTTTACCATATAACTTTAACGAAGTGGTAAAGATCTGGATTACCGGTCAGATAAGCGGTACCAAAGCCGCCAAAGAATGTCAGATGCCATTATCGACTTTTATGTATAAAGCCAATAGAAAAGCCCAAGAATCTACTCCGTTAAGTTAAGACAATAATCAAGAATCCAGGCAAAAGTTTGGAAAACGGGTAAAATTTGGCGAAAAACACTTGGAAAACGGGTATTTTACTATCGCAGTATGTGAATCTAAATCAGTTTATTAAGATAGTAGGGCAAAGTAAAGTGATGTAAAAAACTATAGTATTATTGTTGCTTAAAACAATATTCAATTAAGCATAATCCATGACTTGATGAACCTGTTGAAAGCAAAATAAAAAGCAGATAACTCTGCCGATTTACAATAAGGTGTACTTTTTTGTAAATCTCTTTTAATGCTGTACTCATTCAATCATTTATTTTCAGAACTGTCAATAATATTCCCCGGTTTTGCCCGATTTTATCGGGAAAACGGTATAAAAAGATAGAGGCTTTTTCCTTACACAAAAGTACACTTTTTAAACATCAGAGGGTACAAGGTAAGTCGTACAGTTACAGATATTTTTTAAACTATCTGTAAGAGTCACCGTAAGGGGGAGAACCACTGTGTATTATGAAAGTATTTTATCTTTAGGTTCATGCAATTGACATGAAAAAAATAGCTTTAGTAGCAACCGACGTCGCATTGCCGGACGAACGTGGACTCCCAAGATTACACTACTTAGCAGAAATGCTATGCAGATATGGTTATTATGTTGATTTAATTACCAGCAATTTTCAGCATTGGACTAAAGAATTTAGAACTGAAGAGTCAATAAGAGAAAGTAGAAGATTATCACAATGTCATATTGCGATAGTTACCCAACCCGGGTATAAAAAGAATGTTGAGTTGCAACGTGTTATTAGTTACCGAATATATGCCAAACATGTAAAAGAATACTTAGAAAACAATGACTATGATCTAGTTTACTGCCTGATTCCTGATAATCACATTGCAGCGGTTTCTGCTAAATATGCGAAGGAAAGAAACATTCCTTTTATTGTTGATGTTGAAGATTTGTGGCCGGAAGCAATGAAAATGATTTTTAATGTACCGATAATAAGTGATATCTTATTTTCAAACTATACTATAAATGCCATAACTACTTATAAATTATCTGATGGTTTGGTTGGTTCTTCAAATACGTATTGCAATGAACCACTGAAATATAATATTAACGTTCCTAACCGGGTAACTGTTTATGTAGGAAATGATATCGATGATTTTGATCGCGGCGCTAAGGAAAACCTTTCAAAGGTTAATAAGCCAGAAGGAGAATTTTGGATCTCTTATGCCGGGACTTTAGGGACTAGTTATGATATTGCAACCTTAATCCAAGCGGCCGATATATTGGCGAAAAAAGGATTAACCAATATTAAAATCATGATCATGGGCGACGGACCGCTACGTCAGAATTTTGAAGACTTAGCACATAAGCTCTCCGGTAATGTCGAATTTTTAGGCTACTTGTCACATGACTTAATGGCCGCTTATTTAGTTAAATCAGATGTAACCATTAACTCTTTTGTTAAAAAAGCTCCTCAAAGTTTTGTCTCAAAAATCGGAGATTATTTAGCCGCAGGGAAACCTATGATCAACACCTGTGTCGATCCGGAATTCTGGAAAAAGGTTGAAAACGAAGGATTCGGTATTAATGTTGAGCCTGAGAATCCGGTAGCCTTAGCTAGAGTAATTGTTCAGTTTAAAAATTATAAAAATATGTGCTTAGATATGGGAAGAATTGCTCGAGATGTTGCGGAACGGGAGTTTAACAAGGCGTATACATATTTAAAAATCGTTGATTTAGTTGATTCTTTAGTTGGCGATAAGCGCGAATTATATGAAAAGTGTATGGACGAGGTAGCTACCAATGCAATATGACTATTTGATTGTGGGCAGCGGTCTTTTCGGAGCTGTGTTTGCTAGACAAGCGCTGGATGCTGGGAAGAAATGCATGATTATCGAAAAGCGTTCTCATGCCGGTGGGAATGTTTACTGTGAAGAAATAAACGGTATTCATGTCCATACTTATGGACCACACATCTTTCATACCAGTAATTTGAAAGTTTGGAACTATGTAAACCATTATGCTGAGTTTAATCGCTACACTAATTCACCATTGGCTAACTATAAAGGTGAGTTGTTTAATCTTCCTTTCAATATGAATACTTTTAATCGGATGTGGAAGATTAATACTCCTCAGGAAGCACTAGATATCATTAATAAACAAAGAATGATTATTGACCATGAACCAACCAATCTGGAAGAACAAGCAATTTCTTTAGTCGGCACGGATATCTACAAAAAATTGATTAAAGGATATACTGAAAAACAATGGGGAAAAGAATGTAAAGATCTTCCTGCCTTTATTATTAAGCGTTTACCGGTACGATATACTTACGATAACAATTATTTTTATGATCGTTTCCAAGGGATTCCGGTCGGTGGATATAATGCTTTGATCAATGAACTAATTGATGGAGCCGACCTGCAGCTAAATACTGATTTTAATAGTAATAAAGAAGCATATCGAAAGCTAGCCGATAAAATAGTTTATACCGGGACTTTAGATTCCTATTTTGATTATTGTTTCGGAAAACTAGAATATCGTAGTTTAAAATTTGAAAACGAAATAAAAGACATTCCGAATTATCAGGGTGTTGCCGTTATGAATTTTACTGATCGGGAAACGCCATATACCAGAATAATCGAGCATAAACACTTTGAGTATGGTAAACAAACCTCAACTATTATCACTAAAGAGTATCCAGTAGAGTGGCATGAAGGAATGGAACCTTATTATCCCGTTAATAATCAACAAAACCAAAATCTATATAATCAGTATGCCTTATTAGCACATCAAGAATCTAATCTTTTGTATGGTGGTCGATTGGCTGAATATAAATATTATGACATGGACAAAGTAGTATCCTCGGCACTGGCAATGAGTGAAATGGAGTTAAGCCATGTCGATTAATAAAAACATTAGTGTAATTATTCCGGTTTATAACGGAGGGCAGTATTTACCAAAACGATATTGGATCGTTGTAAGAACAATAAGCAAGAACAAACATATTCAGAAGAGCAATTTTGAAGGAATAGTTTGTGACTTAAAATCTTTGAAGGTGTCTATATGAAGTATATTCTTGTTTATGGGATGACAAATAATCCCGGCGGAATTGAAACATATTTACTAAATTTATTTATGCGCATTGACAAGAGTAAATATATGCTTGATTTTGTCAGCGATTTTCCATCGATTACTTATAGTGATGTGTTCATAAAATTTGGTTCTAGATTGTATTATATCGCTGCCAAAAGTAAAGGTTTATTTAAACAATGGAAACAATTATGGAACATATTAAAGCATCATCCGGAATATAAAACTATGTATTTTAATATTTTAGATGCGGGGGCTTTATTTACCATGATAGTTCCATTTTTATTAGGTCGAAAAATTGTAATACATAGTCATAATGACTCAACAGAAAAGATTAGGCTTCATAAAATATGTAGGCCATTTTTAACAATTGTAAGTAACGATTATGTAGCATGTTCATCTGAAGCCGCAAAATATATGTTTGGTAAAAATTATAAAAAAGCTTTAATAATACCAAATGTAATTGATGCTAAAAAGTTTGCTTATAACCCCGAAATAAGAAAATGTAAAAGAGAAGAGTTGGGAATAGAAAATAAATTTGTACTTTGTAATGTTGGAAGAATAACGAAGCAAAAGAATCCCTTAGGGTTAATTGATATATTTGAAGAATTTTATAAAAAGCACCCCAACTCAATGCTGATTTCAGTTGGTGGTGGTGATTTGACGGACGATTTTAAAGATTATATTAAATGCAAGTCACTTAATGACGTAGTATTGGTGTTAGGTATTAGAAATGATATTCCAGATATTTTGCAAGCTGCAGATTTATTTTTATTTCCGTCATTATATGAAGGTTTTGGAATAGTTGTAGTCGAAGCGCAGGCCTCTGGATTGCCATGTATCATTTCAGATTGTATTCCGAAAGAAGTGATTGTTACTGATTTAGTTGAGATGGTATCCATAAATGCTTCAAATAAAATTTGGTGTCAAAAAATTGAGTCTAAAACAAACGAAATAAGGAGGAATACTTATTATGAAATTTGTAAATCAGGATATGATCAATCATGTGCTTTAAAAAATGATGCTAAATTGATGAATATTTTATATTAAAACTGAAAGGAGACTATATGGAGAAAATTAGTTTTAATAAAATAGAAGAAAAGGCAGAAATAGTATTTAAATGTTTATTGCTTGTTTATACTTATCTTGGTTACTGTTGTTTAACATATGCAAACAAAATTATTTCCGTAATAATGTGGCCAACTTATATATTAGGTGTAATAATAATCATTTATAGAATTGTTCATTGGAAAGAATATAAGAATATTTTCAATTTACTTTTGGCAATTCTATTTTTTTCTGCGTGCTTATCTATTATCTTTAATTTGGAGTATTTTGCAAAAAAAAATATAATATATTTGGTTCTTTGGTCATTTTATTTTTTTATTCTGTTTGCGAATTCTCGAAAAACTTCTGTAAATCAATTAAAACATGAATTTAATATTATAAAAATAATATTTATTATTGCTACAGAAATTTTGGTTGTACTAAGCATTATTATGCTGTTTAAAGGATATTCAATTAACAAATATATTGGTGAATACAATTTATTAGGAGGCTTCATAGATAATAGACTGTATGGTGCATTTACCGATCCTAACGCGGGCGCTGTAATTGTAATTTTAAGTAGTGTATTAATTATTAGTGTTATAAAAAAGCAAAACATTAAATCTAAAATATTTTTAATATTACTTCTATTCTTAAATTTGTTTTATATATCACTTTCAGATTCTAGAACTGGGCTAGTAGTGATATCTGTAGTTGTATTTACCTATTTTTCTTTATGGTTAACTGATAAATTAGATGTTAAAAAAGGCAAAAAAATAATAGTAATTGCTTTGTCTATAATAATTACCATGGGTTGTTGCTTTTTACCAAAAAGTGTTAAATATATCTACAATACTAGTGTGGAGGCATTTGCAATACAGCAGAAAGAAACTACGCATAACAACGAAAACGCTCAAGATGTAAGTGATAAATTTGTGCAGGAGAATGTCGTCACTCGGAATTATGATTTATCTAGTGATGTTTCTAATCGAAGATTCTCAATATGGAAAAGTGGACTTGAGATATTTATTACAAAACCATTGGTAGGAACTACTTGGCTTGGTTTTATTCCTTATGCTAAAGAATATTTGCCAAAAACATATATTGTTAATAATGATCGTAAAATAATGCCGACTTTTGAAAATGAAATAATAAATGTTTTGGTAGCCAACGGAGTTTTAGGACTTATACCATTTTTGGCCTTTGCCATATATGCGTTTATATATGTACTTAAAAGTTTTAGATTCATTAATAGGTTTACAGAAACTGATTTTCCTTTACTGTTTTCTACAATATGCGGCATTGCATGTGGCTCAATGTTTAGAAAAATGATTTTATATGACATGTCGCCTATTACAATTTTCTTTTGGTTTGCTTTAGGCTATTTAGTCATTATAAGTTATCAATACTATAAAGGGAAAAAATCATGAAAGAAAAAATAGACATAATAATTCCGTGGGTAGATGGATCAGATAAGGAATGGCAACGTTCAAAAAATCTATATAAGAATTCAGTTGGGGATGATCGACAAATTCGATATCGTGATTGGGATAACTTGAAATATTTATTTCGTGGAATCGAAGAATTTTTACCTTGGGTTAATAACATATATTTTATTACTTATAATCAAAAACCTGATTGGCTTAATACTAGTGCCGCTAAACTAAAATATGTTGTACATAATGATTTCATACCACAAAAGTATTTGCCAACGTTCAGTGCTAATCCCATTGAACTTAATTTTAATCATATTAATGATTTATCAGAATACTTTATATATGCTAATGACGATATGTTTTTTCTTAAACCTTTAAAACCATCGTTTTTTTTCAAAGATGGATTGCCAGTTGATTGTTGTATTGAAACTGCAAATCAATTTCGCAAAGGGGGAATTGCACACATCATTGGGAATGATTTGGCTGTAATAAATGACCATTTTCCAAAAAAAGAAACAATTAGAAATAATAAAAACATATGGTTTTCTGCAAAATATGGAACTGAATTACTTAAAAACATTTATATGTTACCATTTCAAAATTTTGCTGGATTTTCAGACCCTCACTTACCAACTCCATATTTAAAATCAACCTGGAATGAAGTATGGAAAACCGAGCCAGAATTGTTAGATAGAACATGTGAACACAAAGTTAGAAGTAATGAAGATGTTAACCAATGGTTATTTAGGTATTGGCAATTTGTAACTGGCAAAATAACTCCTGGAAAGCCAAAAAGAGGTAAATATTTAGATATTGGTAAAGACGATGAGCTAATTGAAGATATTATTGTCAATCAAAAAGAACCAATGATTTGTTTAAATGATGTTGATCCAAATGTGGATTTTGAAAAGGAAAAGAAATTTATTAATAACGCATTTTCGAAAATATTAGATAAAAAGTCTTCATTTGAATTATAAGTAAAAGAGGTGATTATCATGGTTTCTAGTAAACAAAAAGATGGCTTCAAAAATATAATGTTTGCTATTATCAGCCAAGTTATTACACTGATATTTGGTTTTATAGTACCTAAATTACTAATTGAACATCTAGGATCTGAATCTAATGGTTTGATGCAAACAATAAACCAGATATTTTCATACTTTACCTTAATTGAAGCTGGTATTGGTACAGCAACTATTCAATCTCTTTATCAACCAATAACAAATGATGATAAAAATGAAATAAATTCTATTCTTTCAGCAACAAATAATTATTATAAAAAAGTATCCATTATTTATTTGGCATTTTTAATTTTATTCGCATTTATTTTTTCGGAAGTGATAAATAGTTCAATTTCGGTTACTAAAGTATTCTGGATAGTGTTTTTTACCGGTTTAAACAGTGTTGTAAACTTTGCAATACAAGGAAAATATTCTCTATTGCTTGATGCTTCAGGAAAAAAATATATTGTTACAATATTTTCTTCAATATTTTTGTTACTGAATTATATTTCAAAAATTATTTTGTTGTTGCTTGGATCCGATTTGTTAATGATACAAATAGTTTATTTCTTCCTTTCATTGATACAAGTAGTAGGAATAATGATTTATATTAGAAAGTACTACTCATGGATTAATCTGAATGTTAAACCCAATTATGAGGCTATTTCAAAAAAGAATGCTGTATTAGTCCATCAGATATCCGCTTTGGTTTTTAACAACACTGATGTTTTACTAATTTCAATGATGTGCGGATTAGTGTCATCAAGTATATATTCAATGTATTTAATGGTAACTAATGTCATTAATACACTGTTTAATAATATATATTCTGGGTTAACATCTATTCTAGGACAGACATTTTTTACAAACATTGAATTGTATAAAAAGCGTATTGATCTATTTGATCTATTTTTCCAAACATTTGTATTTACGATTTCTACAATTGTTTATATTTTCTATTTGCCGTTTTTAAAACTATATACTAAAGGGTTTGATTATAATTATATATTTTCTTGGTTGCCTGCTTTATTCATATTGGTTGTATTACTGAACGCTACAAGACAAGCTTGGAATATAACAATTAAAGTTGCCGGGCATTTTAAACAAACGGAATGGCGCACTATTTTAGAAATGATTTTAAATATTAGCAGTTCAATAATACTGATTAATAAGCTAGGAATTGCAGGGGCTTTATTGGGAACGATAATTGCCTTATCATATCGAACCAACGATATGATTTGGTATGCTAATAAAATTATTCTAAAGCGTAAGCCGTGGAAAACATATAAGCTAACAATAATAAATACATTAATAATGTTAACTATAATTTATACGTCAAAATTTATTCCGATTAATACTAGTAACTATATTTCAATGATTATAAGTGCCGGTATTTATACCTTAGTGGTATTACCTTTGTATTATTGTGTTGTTTTATTTTGCTTTAAGGATGAGCACAAAATGTTAGTCAATGAGTTTATAAAATATCGCTCTAAAAAGAATAAAAAGAAAAATATGAAATATGAATAATTCCATTGCAAGGATTATATTTCGTTCAGTTATTTAGACCAAATTTGAATTAAAAAGGAGGAACTAGAAATGAAGAAAAAAGGTAGTATAAAAAATTATTGGAATTTGGCAGAATATAAAAAAGTTAAAGGAAAAAGGAAATTTGCCTGGTTTTTTGCTTTGATTACATTCTTAATAACGATCGCAAGTCTAATCTGGTTTTATTTGGTATTTTCGTCATTCAGTATGTTCCCAAGTGTTTGGAAAACCTACTTATTAGTTGTCTCTTTAGTTATTGTTGTTTTAGGTCTGCTACTAGTATTTATCCCTAAAATTATGGTAACCGGTAAAATATTAACCGGAATACTAAATATATTATTGAGCATTGCTTTAATTTTTTGTTCCTTATATTTGCCTACTGTAAAAAATAAAATAGAAGTCCTTTTTGAAAAGGTTCCAACTGAAGGCGAATTAGAAATAAACTTTTATGTTCTAACTGATGCATATAAGAAAGAAAATAATTTATACCAAGACAGCGAAGAAACAAACTCAGATAGTTCAACAGAAAATGGTGAAGAAACTGTAGTAAATATTCAAGATTACAAAGACAAGACATTTATAGTTCAAAAGACAATGGACGCTGAGAATCAAGAATATGCGTTAAAGGTGCTCAAACGAGAACTGTCGGTCAGTGAACTCAACCTTTTGGAAGTTGATTCTTTATGGGATGCAGCTGATGCCTTATTATCCGGACAAGGTGATGTAATGGTATTGAATTCTACATATATTCCGGTCTTGGATGATGTAGAATCTTATAAAGATTTTACGGAAGATATAAAAATCATATATACGGTTAAGAAAAAATTGGTAATTAGTAAAGATAGTACCGATTCAGATATGACTAAACAACCATTTAGTATTCTAATTGCTGGGAATGATACTTGGGGTGAAACTGATACGACAGGTAGAACAGATGTTGATATAGTTGCCACAGTCAATCCCACAACTAAACAAATCGTATTTGTTTCCTTCCCACGTGATTCCTATATACCTAATCCAGCGGTAGGATATGGTAATGATAAATTAACCCATATGGGTATGTATGGCATTCAAAACACGGTAGATGCTTTGGTTAATTATTTAGGAATTTCTATTAATAATTACGTTGAGATCAACTTCCAATCCTTAGTATCAATTGTTGATGCCATAGGAGGAATTGATATTAATAATCCGTATGCTTTTTCAGCGTACACTATCGAAGAATGGAAGGGTGATTTCCCAGGTGGTAATATTCACATGGATGGCGTTATGACTTTAGCATATGTCAGGGAAAGACATTCTTTAGTCAGTGGTGATTTTGATCGTATCGCTCACCAGGAAATTGTTATGAAAGCACTTTTAGAAAAGGTTACTACTCCTGCGATCATTACAAAGATAGATAGCTTATTAACATCTATGCAAGGATTGTTTAAAACAAACATATCGGTAGATTCAATTTATGCGTTATGCCAAATGCAGTTAGATGATATGGCTACATGGAATATTGTTACTTATAGTTTATCAGGCTCAACAGGTAGAAGTGTTTGTGCTTCTATGGGCTCTCAAACTAAATTATCAGTAGTTTATTTAAAAGATAACCAAGTGTCATTTGTTACTCAAGTGATAAATAAAGTACTAAGTGGCGAAGTTATAAATCAAGGTACACTACCAAACTAAACAATAGATTATTTATTAACATAGGCCTAAAAACAAAGGAGGTGGAGAAATGAAACGAGTACTAATCAGAATTATTATAAATTGTCATCATGGAGAAGTAGTAGCAATATATTAAATACTTATAGTGTGTGAAAAGTTTAAATAAAAAGGAGATAAACCATGAACAACATTCCGTTAATTAGTGTTGTGATGCCTGTATACAATGTTGAGAAATACTTACAAAGAGCTGTCAGCAGTGTTTTAGAACAGACATATAGAAATTTTGAACTTTTTTTAATCGACGATTGTTCTACTGATGAAAGCGGGTGCATTAGTGACAAATGTGCTGAAACCGATGAAAGAATTAGTGTAGTCCACTTGGAAAAAAATGGTGGTTTGTCCAATGCTAGAAATATAGGTTTAGGTTTATCTAATGGAGATTATATATTTTTTATTGATTCAGACGACTATATTGATAATGATTTGTTTTTGCAAGTTTATGACTCGTTGAAAATTAATAAAGCAGATGTAATTGTGTTTGGATTAGAAGAAGATTATTTCGATAAAAATAATAAGTTGTCAAAAAAATATGTATTAAAATATGGCGAAAGCCTATACTTGAATAATGTTGACGAAGTTAGGCGTAAAGTAATTTTTCTAGAACAAAAAACATTTTATGGATACGCATGGAATAAGTTTTACAATTTAGCAAAATTAAAAGAATTAAAGCTTAAATTTGAACACATTGAATTAATAGAAGATGTCGTATTTAATATTAAGTGTTTTAATAATATAATCTCACTCAATGTGTTAAATATCGCTCCTTACCACTATATGAAGCGTATAGATGGAAGCTTAACAAACAAATTTATTAAAGATTATTTTAATCTCAACAAACAAAGAATCAAATTAATTTACGATCAATATACCAAATGGAATTTATGCACTGATGAAGTTAAAACAATATTGGCAAATATTTTTGCAAGATATATATTTTCTGCATTGCAAAGAAACAATGATGTAAAATCTGGGCTCAATAAGAAAGAAAAAAGATTATGGATTGACAAATTATATAAGGACAATTTGTTTAATCAACTTTTACCATATATGAATTCAAGCGGTTTAATTGGTTTCTTAGAATATTTTCTTAAAAAGAAAGACATAACTTGTTGCTTATTAATTAGTAGATTCATTTATTTTACAAAAAATAAGACTCCAATTCTTTTTGCTGCTGTTAAACGTCAATAGAAACTATATTTTCCGATAAAATCACTAAAGGAGTATAAAAATGGCACTGACAAACATTCAATATTCTAATTAAAATAGTTACTATGATCAAATAATAAAATTAGCTAAGAAAGTGATACATACGCATTACCTTACGGCTGCTTTATAGAGTTATTTTAAAAGAAAAATATATAGAAAGGCGGAGTGAAATTTGACAAATATAGCGGAAAAACAACATAGGATATTATATTTTGACTATTTAAGGGTATTTGCAATAGTTGCGGTAATGACTGTCCATATTGCTGCTATGAATTGGCATGCAGCGGATGTTAATGGTATTGATTGGCAAGTATTTAATTTTTATGACAGTATATCTCGTTGGGGTGTTCCTATTTTTGTTATGATAAGTGGTGCTTTATTTTTAAATAGAGACGACATTCCAGTAAAGACTATATATTCTAAATATATTCTAAGGCTGGTTATTGCGTATTTTGTATGGAGTTTTATTTATTATCTGTTTCAAGGAGAGTCAATAGTACAACAGTTAGTAGGTCTTGTTCAACCTGGGAAAATGGCTAGATTATTAGTCATTTTAAGTGGTCATTATCATTTATGGTTTATTCCAATGCTTATTGGTATTTATATATGTTTGCCTGTGACTAAACAAATAGTCAAAAACAATAAAATCGCATTATATTTTTTGGTTATATCTTTTATATTTTGGTTTTTATTTCCGCAGATTGTCCTATTGATTAAAGATTTTGGAGGAGAAAGACTAATAACAATTACTAACTCAATTAATAATAATTTGATTAATGGAACAAGAATGGAATTTGTAAAGAATTATACATTTTATTTCATCTTAGGATATGAGGTGAATAGTAAAACTTAACGCAGCTTTGAATAAGTTAATGCAGGTTGGCGAAAAGCGAAAAAAGGACAGACCCCTAAAAGTTGTTATTTTGAAGGGAATCTGCTCTTTTTTTGTCATAATTTATCCATAAATCCCTAGAAATGCTAGAATGAGGGCACAAAAAAAACATCTTGGATGGATTGAGTTAAATTTAGAATAACTCAACGCAGCTGCCTTGAAGAATAGTTTTCAGTCAGGTCATCGCATCGATAGCGGATGGCTACGATACGCAAGATGCTACTTTGAATTGGGGATTCCGGTTTTTAGTGGGAGAAGATGATTCCTAATCGTCTGCCACTTGGGACAATGTCCCCGGCTATAGACTTTGCAGTAAATCTTATGCTCCTCAAGATTGTTGAAGTATACCTCATCGAATTCAAGCACATTGTCATATTCTAGAGGATCGACAAGTGCGAAGACGGTTCCGGATTCATCCAGATTCTCATTCAGGATGTAGTAATCGATGTTATCTGTATAATCGTACAGATACAGATGAATTCTATGATCCGAATCTTTCTGAAGAGGCACATGCTTTTTAACAAGCTTGATGAGTGTTGGAAATTTGGGTGCGAGCTGTATCATAGTTTATTCTTGTCCAAAGAACGGCGAAATCCCGATAACAGTGAAGGGGTAAGTTCCACTGCCTTAGGATCGACCCAAGATATGTTGAATATCTTCTTAACATCGATACCGCTTGCACACAGATGGCTGAACAGATCATATGGACAATGATCGTTCAGCTTTTTTCTGTATATGGAGTTGGTTTGAGAAAAGATCAGGTCAATCTGTTCCTGAGTAAAGTCATTAAAGGAAGTTCCTTTCGGACAGATCCTTCTGAAGTGCTCATGCGTGTTCTCGCAAGCACCTTTCTGATAAGGGGCACTGGGATCGCAATAGAATACAAGGATTCCATATTTTTCAATCTCCTTAGGGTCGGAAAACTCGGCACCGTTGTCTAAAAGCCATACGGATGGAAACACTTGATGAAACAGTTCTTCACCAAGCAGTTCATACAAATGATCGACAATGGCAGTAACTGAGGCAGAGTTATTGTGATCACGCAGGAATCCTAGTTGGAAGTCCCAGGAAGCCCAGGTTAATGTCAGAATGCACTTGCCACCTTTAACACCTTCTACGGTATCTCCCTGCAGTACCGCTTCGTCCGGATGCGCGTTCAGGTAATTCTGATAATCATCGTAAGTACGTCCGATCCGACAATTCTTGTCTACTTTAAGCTCTTTTGATTTCCTGACTCTTGGCTTCATTCTGATCATTCGCGGAAGATCGATCGGCTTAGCTTTAACTAATCCGTTTTTGATTAAGTTATATGCTTGCTTCTCACTTATAGAAAAGATACCGGGTGAAGATGTAAAGATATGATGAACCGATTGGCCTTTCTTAAGGCGGGCAGAGATCAGGCTGTCAAATTCGGCCAACTCTTCTTCGGTCATATTCAATCCACTACGTGACTCGGTTCGTTTAGATAACGCTGCTTCATTCGCTTGCCTTGCATCGTAGATCTTCTTCATAAGCGGACATCTGCTTTTAGTAGGACATCCGTTACAAACATAGGGCGGATTGTTTAACTTGCTGCAGTGTTCTTCCTCGTAATCCGGACAATTCTGGCTACAATTCTGTTTAGCACAGCGTGAACAATACCTGTTCCGGCATTTAAACGTCATTCCTGCACAAAGGCCTTGCCTTTTACAGTCAATTCGGTGTATACAGCGATTTTTGACATTGCGGCCTAAGCCAAAAGTATTGAGTGGCACGGCATAGTTCTTTACTTCTCTGGCAATCGAGGTAGCGTTCTTATTGATTGATAAAGCGATAGAAGCGAATGAACTATGAAGTTCGATTTGAGTATGAATAATGATGCGATCTGCTAGAGTCATTCGATTATATGTAGTCATGATGATAGTCCTCCTTGTTCTACCATCCGCTTATTTGATGACTGACTTACTTCATTATAGACAATTGTCCTTGTTGGATGAAGTTAATGCAGGTCATGATCACTGTTTGGTTTGCATAAGTTAATGCAATGAAGGGGCTGCGCTAAGAAATACAATTCAAAT
>JAEZBR010000056.1 GCA_023426935.1 Bacillota bacterium
TTCTTATACAGTCATACTAGCTCAATCCATCACGAAAGAAGCAGCGGTGGCGGAGGCGGCGGAGGCAGTTCTTCGCACTTCTCCAGTTCCGGATCTTCCCATGGCGGCGGTGGCGGACACTTCTAATAATTCTAAACGGGGCATTATGTCCCGTTTTTAAGTGCTTGAAAAGTAAAGATGGGTTATCATAGAAGTATGAGAAATAAGGAACTAGTTAACTTAAGTTATCGGATCGTGGAAGTCGTCAGTATCCTGACTTTTATGTATCTTCCTTTAATCCGTTCTTTAGGGCATCTTGATTCAAACTTCAGTATCAAATCGTATTTAATAAACTTAGGTAAAGACCAATTAAAGTTATGGCATAGTTATCCTTACTTTTTGTTTTTGTTGGTTCCTTATGTCTTAATCTATTTTTATTATCGGGAATTCTGGTCCTTGATTATCTTAGCCTTGATTAGTATTCTCTATCTCAGTTATAGTTGGTGGAATTTTCCAACCGTTAAACTTAAATCAGACGTCAAATTACCAGGATTCATCTGTTATCTTTTAGGCGTGGTGTTGGGAATCTATTTAATGAATAATATCGAATTTAAAAGTTATGGGTTAGTATTAGCGATAATCTGGTTATATCCCTGGGTCGGAACCTTGTTGGTAACGATTATCTTTAGACCGATTATTATTCTAAAAGAGAAATATTTAAGAAAGAAGTTAGATAAAGATCTTAAGGAATATTCTGGCGAAGTAATCGGGATAAAGAATGATTTAATTACGGCTAGAGATCTTAAACAATTACTAGACGGAAGTATTTATTATGCTTATTTGGAAGTAAAAAATCTTAATGAACTGAGTGAAAAGTATCAGGAAGTATTTAAACCTTTGGGGAAGGCCTTCATCGTCGCATATAATGAAGATATTAACGAAAACATCTTTAGTAAGATAATCAGTTCGAAAAAAGATCTAGACGACATCATAAGAACGCAGAATTATGCCGGCAGTATTTTTTATCTTGCGGATATGGAATACAAAACTAAAGCGTTCAGCGATGAAGACCTGAAAAGTTTGATCAAGGCTATCGAGATTGCTACGGAACTAGGGGTTCCTAAGAGTCGTTTACAACTATTGTGTAAAGATCCGCAACAACAGACTAGCTATAATCAAAATAAAGATCGCCAGTGGTTATTGACGGATAATGAAGTCTTGAAATTTAAATATCTTAAGGGAACCAAAGGAAAAGACTATTTAGTGGTTAAGGGAAACAGTGAAGCGGAAACTTATAGGGAGATTTTATCCGAAATCAATGAGTTTATCGTGGTCGGGGAAAATAACCGGAAAGTAATCAATGAGTTGGCAAGCGCAAAAGTAAAAATTAACCGGATCCATTTGACTAAAACGATGGACGAAGGTTATTTAAAGGCGGTAGAATTAAGTCGGGATAATGATCTGATTATAGGAATAACCGGAAAGGAGTAAGAAGATGAAAGCAGTGATTGGGATTGTTTCGGTCAGAGACAATTTGACTGAAGAACTTCAACAAACAATTGAAGCTCAAGTAGAGAAATTGAAAGTAAACTTCTTATTTCTGGAATATGATCAGGGCGTTTTTAAGTTGAATAATGAAGAAGTTGCGATAATTAGATATCGTTCGGCAGGAGCAGTAATCAAGTTTAAATATTATGGAAAATTAGTCTCTAGATTAGATTTGGTTATCCTCAATACTTCAGAAGATCTCGGTGGTTATTTTGGTAGCTTAGGAATTCCATATTGTGGTTTAGATAGTGGACAGTACCATTGGATAAGTGATCGGGAGTATTTTAAACTTATTCTTAAGAAACTGGATTTAGAAGTGCTTAAAGGAAAAGTTATTAAATTAGAGAAATTAATCAGCTCATCGGAGGAGATCCATAAGGTTGCTTCAAAGCTAGGATATCCATTAAATGATGGCGAGAATATCTATAACGATGAAACAGAATTAGATGCAGGATTAGAAAAAATCGCAATCAAACAACGGTTAGTTTTATTACAGCCGGAACTTAAAGGTGAAAGATATCAACTGGGATATTTAGGCAGTGAAGATAATTATTATTTCAGTAAGATCGATAATAATGAAGTAAATGACAAATTAAAATTCGTCGCGTTGAAAGTAATTGAGGAATTTAAACTTGAAGGATATTTTCTGTTTAGTTTTTTGATTGAAAATAATAAAGTATATTTAGAGAATATCGATCCGGCACCTAAGGATTTTGCGCAGACACTATGGGCACATTCGGATGTTCCCCTTGAGACTTTGATTGCGCAATTAATCAGAATCGCGCAAAAAAAATTCTGATTTTCAAAGGAGAATTCGGATGAAGACGAATATTACGAAAGAAATTTTGGAAGAATTAGTTCAAAAAAGAGATGTCAATTCGTTAAGAGATATTTTTACGCGGAAAAACATAATCGATTTAGCTTTAATCGTAGGGGATCTCGATATTCGGGAAGCGTTATTTATTTTTAAAGTACTGACTAAATCGCAAGCTTCGGAATTGTTTACTTATTTACCGCCGGAGAAACAGAAAAAGCTAGTTCAGTTATTGACTTCGAAAGAAATCAGTTCGATATTAGCTTCAGTATACGCCGATGATATCGCAGATTTGTTGGATGAATTGCCCAGTGATCTAGCCAGAGATATCTTAGCGACTGTCCCCAAGGAAAGACGCGAAGATATCAATGAATTATTATCTTACAAAGAAAATTCCTGCGGTTCGATCATGGGTGTTGATTATGCGGAACTAAAATTAAGCGATACGATTGGTCAGGCGATGGAAGAGATTCGTAATCAGAAAGAAGTCGCGGAATCTATTTCGTATGGTTATGTGGTAAGCCGCGGGAAATTAGTCGGGACCATCGCTTTAAGAGATCTCATTCTAATTCCGGACAGTCATCCGTTAAGGGAAGAGATGGAAACGGATTTTGCGTATGCCAAGACCACCGATGACCAAGAAATCGCCATCGATAAAATAAAGAAATATGACTTGACGATGTTACCAATCATCGATGAGGATGAGAAATTAGTCGGCGTGATTACGGCCGATGATATCGTCGATGCGATGGAAGAAGAAGCGACCGAAGATATTCATAAGATGGGCGCTGTTGTGCCGGTTCAGACGGATTACTTAGAAACTAGTCCGGTCAAAATTGCGTTCAGTCGGCTACCTTGGTTGATTATTTTAATGTTATCGGGTTCCTTATCCGAAAGTGTTATTACCGCAAATAATAAATTAATTGTCTTATTCCCAATTCTTTCAACGTTTATTCCGATGTTAATGGATACGGCAGGAAATGCGGGTTCACAATCGAGCTCCATGGTCATTCGAGGAATCGTTGTCGATAAGATGGATCTAAGATCTTTAGGTAAAGTAGCTTGGAAAGAACTAAGAATCGCCTTAGTGTGTGGCGGAATTCTTTTTGTGGTCAATTTCTTCCGCGTCTGGTTATTGGTGGCCAATGCCGGAATGGATGTCGCCTTAGTATCCAGTCTGACTTTATTTGCGGTCGTGGTGATGGCGAAATTAGTCGGTGGCGTTTTACCTCTTATCGCGAATAGTTTACATGTCGATCCGGCGGTCATGGCTTCGCCGATTATTACGACAATCTGTGATACGGTATCTTTGATCATCTTCTTTGCATTAGCGGAGGTAATACTATGAAAAACAATCTAGTGCTTGAGAATGAAATAAAAGAAGCCATCAAGCTTAAAGATGTTAAGTTCTTAAAAGAATTATTCGATAATCATCAGACCGTCGATATGGTCGTACCTGTCGAACACTTAGACGGGGAAGAAAGCTTATTCTTATTTAAAGTCTTACCAAACGAAGTATCCGGTCAGATCTTTACATATATGAATAATGCCCATCAACAGAAGTTGATTACGGAATTCTCCGGCAGTCAGTTACAACAGTTACTAGAAAATGTTTATTCGGATGATATTGCGGATTTAGTCGGAGAATTACCGGCAAATCTAGCGAAGAAAGTAATTCAGAATGCGACCAATGAAACACGGAGTCAAATTAATCTCTTGTTAAGTTTCCCGGAAGACAGTGCCGGAAGTATCATGTCCTGTGATTACTTCGAATTGAAGGAAAAAGATACGGTTAAAGATGCTTTAGTTAAATTAAAGAAACAAGGTAATTTAGCGGAAACAATCAATACCTGTTATGTGATCGATGACTTTAGAAAGTTAGTCGGTTCGATTAGTTTAAAAAACTTCTTGTTCGAAAAGAAAGATGTCTTACTGAAAGATATCATGGAAACCGATCCGTTATCCGTAACGACCACTACTGACCAGGAAGAGGTTGCGACTTTGATTAAAAGATATGACATTACCGTGATTCCGGTCGTCAATAACGAGAATCGTTTGATCGGGATCGTTACCGTCGACGACATCATGGATGTCATGGAAGATGAAGTTACGGAAGATATTCAAAGAATGAACGCCGTAAATCCGGTCGAAACCAGTTATTTGAAGGCTTCAGTAAGTTCCTTAGTAAAGTCGCGGTTGCCGTGGTTATTAATCTTAATGATCACCGATACTTTCAACGGGATGATTATATCCAACTACGAGACCGCATTAATGGCGATTCCGGCTTTAACGGGCTTTATGCCTACTATCATGGGTACGGCCGGCAACGGAGGCGGACAAGCCTCGACGATGGTTATTCGAGGAATCGCGGTCGACGATATTCATACTAAGGACATTTTTAAAGTTATGTTCAAGGAAGTGTTGATTGGCTTAATGTGCTCGGCCGTTATCTTCGCGATCTGTTTCTTAAAGATTTTCTTATTCCCTTCATCCTTAGTTGCGGCCGCCGGAACTTTTCAAGTCGCCTTGAGTGTTTCTTTAGCGATGATATTCGCGATGATGCTAGGAAAAGTTGTGGGTGGCGTTTTACCGTTACTTGTCTCGATGCTACATTTAGATCCGGCTTCGGTAGCGGCTCCGGTTATTACGACGATTGCGGATACTTCGGCTTTGATCATCTATTTTGAGATCGCGACGATTTTCTTTAAACTATGATAAAATAAAAGAAAAAAGGAGAAACTATGTCTACACCTCATAATCAAGCAGCGAAGAATGAGATTGCGAAGATTGTCTTAATGCCAGGAGATCCGTTAAGGGCGAAGTTTATTGCGGAAACTTACTTAGAGAATCCCAAGTTAGTTAATTCCGTAAGAAACATGTTCGGTTATACCGGGACTTATCATGGTCATCCGGTAACGGTATTCGCCTCGGGGATGGGTATGCCTAGTATCGGAATCTATTCTTATGAGCTATATAAATTCTACGATGTCGAGAAGATCATTCGGATTGGTTCGGCTGGCGGTTATACCGATCAAACCGATGTTTATGATGTCGTTTTGGCGGATAGTGCCTTCAGTTTATCCAGCTATGCCAAGACCATGTCCGGCGACGAGAGTCATTTAATGTATCCGAGTAAGGAACTTAACGAAGAAATTATTGCGAGTGCTAAGAAATTGGGATATCCGATCCATGTCGGGAGAATTCATTCTTCGGATAATTTCTATTACGATGAAGGGCATAATGGCCAGGGTGAAGAGAACGGGTGTTTAGCCGTTGAGATGGAATCATTTGCGTTATTCCATAATGCGGACATCTTGCATAAGAAGGCCGCTTGTTTATTAACTATCTCCGATAGTTTTGTCTCCCATAAGGTTACGACCCCGGAAGAAAGACAGAAGTCTTTTACCAAGATGATGGAGATCGCTCTAGAGTGTGCGGAATGAGCGAATTAGATAAGCAGCGTCAGATTATTGATAGAGTCGATTCCCAATTGGCACAAGCCTTTAATGAACGTTTCGCGGCGGTTAAAGTTATTTTGAACTATAAGTTAGAAAATAACTTACCGATTTATAATCCCCAGCGGGAAAAAGAAATGATTGAAAGAGAACTTGAACTGATTGAGGATGTTCAATTGAAAAAGTATTATCGTGCTTTCTTAGAGAATTTACTAAGTTTGTCGAAACAATATCAGGAAGAATTGCGAAACGACAGTGCGAAATAAATGTCACTTTATATTATTTTTTCCTTTGTTAAACTGTTATTGAGGTGAAAACTATGGCCAATGACAATTTAGCGGTAATCAATCTAGTCTTAGGGATCATTACCCAGAAGAAAGACATCAGTAAAGTAAAGTACTGGCCGCAGAAGCCTGCTTTTCCGCTTGACTCTAAAGAAGAACAACCTTTCCCACGGGCAACACCCGAATCGCAGGGGATTTCCAGTGCGTATCTGATCGAAGCAATCAACGCTTTAACTGATAACGAAGATACGAATATTCAGAAATTAATGATTCTAAGACATGATAAAGTGATTTATGAAGGTGGGTTTGCGCCCTGGAAGTTAGGTATCTGGCATATTGAGTATTCGATGTGTAAATCAATCACCGGTATGGCAATCGGGTTATTAATCGATGAAGGTAAATTAACTTTAGAGACTAAATTAAAAGATATCTTTACGCAAAGAAAATATCTTTCGCTTGTTTCTCCGGCATTAAATCTGAGTGTCAAAGATCTTTTAACGATGTCGACCGGGATAACTTTGAATGAGGCCGGTTCGATTGCGTCTAGTTCTTGGCTGAAGAATTATTTAAGTGCTTCCACCAATGCCCCAGCCGGTAAGGTTTTTAACTATAACAGTATGAATTCTTATGTTTTATCCGCAATCGTGACTCAGATAACCGGTTTATCGCTGACGGATTATCTGAAACCCCGTTTATTTGAACCGCTAGGTATCAAGGATTACTTCTGGGAAGAAAGTCCTGAAAAGATTACTAAAGGTGGCTGGGGCTTATTCATGAAAGAAGAAGACGCGGCGAAGTTAGGAACTTTATATTTACATCGGGGAAAATGGCATGGTAAGCAGATCATTCCCGAACCCTGGGTCTTAGCTTCAATCAGTACGCAGATTGAAACGAAGGATATCAATAAAGGTTACGGTTATCAGATTTGGCGCTTAGATCGCAAAGGGGCTTTTACCTTCACTGGCATGTTAGGTCAGAATGTTTTGGTTTATCCGGATACCGATATGGTCATCGTGACCAATGGCGGTAATAAAGATCTGATTCAGGCTGGCAGTATGATGAAAGTTCTGAAGAAGTATTTCGGTGCCGGTTTTAAACCGGAAGCACAGGATCTGAATGATCCCAAAGCTTATAAACAGTTGCAACAGCTCAAACACAAATTAGAAACGGGAACGACTCAAGAAGCAACTAGATTCATGTGGTTATTTACCAAGGACCAAACTAATAAGGATCATCAGAAAAAGATCGATCGTCTGAATGGTTTAGCCTATGAGTTGGATGATCAATCGGTTGGGTTATTCCCAATCGTGATGCAGGTGTTCCATAATAACTATAGTGAGGGAATTAAATCCTTGAGTTTTAGAGTTGAAGGAACCAAATTATTTATTGATTTCCTTGAAGGCAAACAAGTCTATCCGCTAGAGATCGGTTTTAATAAGGAAGCGATCAATACGATCGACATGCATGGGGAACCGTATTTAGTTTCAATCAAAGGTACTTTCGCACATGATGAAGACGATCGGGAAGTCTTAAAATTAAGAATCGCATATCTGGAGGAGGCTTGTACCAGATTAATCAAAATCTTCTTTAATTCTGACGATAAAACCATCGAGTTAAGATTTAATGAACGTCCGGGTAATCGGATGATCGTTGAAGGACTTTCCTCGGTAAAAGCGGATAAAGGTACCAGTAAATTAATCATGGATTTTGTGACTAATCAGGGTGCGATGGGAGCGTTACAGAAACTGATCAGCGATTCCGTTGCCCCGGTGGTTAGAGGATATAAGAAAAGTTAATCTTTGATCATGCGGTAGAAAGATCCTTTTCCGATTCGGGTTACTTGTTCAAAAGGTTCGCCGGCGATAATAAAGCCGGCTTTTTTGTAACAGTTGATGGCGCGTTTATTCCAAGAACGAACTTCTAAATAACAGGGTTTATCCGGATATAACTTTTTCGATAATTCATAAATTTTAGTCATAAAGATAGAACCGTAACCTTTGTTGCAATGTTTCGGGTCAATTCCGATTCCGATGAAGACTTCATTTTCTTCCGGGCAGATATTCGCAAAGCCAACCAAGGTCTCTTCAATATGCAGACCATAATAATTATTACGCTTATTGGGAGCATAAAAACCCAACTGTTTTTCTTTCATTTCCTGAGCTTGCGGTAAATTATACATCGCATAATTGCCCGAATATTTCCAGGCTGCGATTTTTTCTTTTTCTTCCTCGGTTAAAGGAGTAATAATAAAAGTTTTCATGAATTAATAAAAGTCTGGATTAACCATACTTAAGTTACGCTCTTTCTAGGGAACCGGAATAAAGATAATACTCTTCCTGAGTCGGGGTGGAATCCGGGTCATGCCAATAGAAAGGTTTTTCCGCGACCCGATGTAATCCCTTATGTTCATAGAAGGGATAGTTGCAGGAACTGTCGGTAAACACGAAGAAGTTAGATAAACGCTGAAGATTCAGATAGTTAAGGAAAGTATTGTATAAGGAATTACCGATACCTTCACCCTTATGACCTTCCTTGACAATCAGCAAAGTTAACTCCGCATCGAAATGATGCTTGACCGAATGTAGCAATTCCTGGTCAAGTCCATCAGTTTGAATAAATTGGAGAAACTTATTACGACCTTCTTTACGGGTCATAATCTGACAATAAGCCAGTGACTTTTTTAATTCATAAATCGGATGGAAGTTCTGGAGATGGGTATCTTTGACCCCGATAACGCCGACAACTTCGTCCTGCTGAGTCGCAACCCAGACTTTCGAACTGCTAGCCAAGATCTCCAATAGGTAGTAAACTCCTGAGGTCTTCGCATTTTCACCCGGAATCCAGTCCGAGAACTTCCAGGTATCTAAGATCATTTGTAAGACAGCTAAGAAATCTTCTGATTCATATTCTCGATAATTTGTAGTGGCCTTAGGCCCCATATAAGAAAAACGTCTCCCAAGCCCCTTGAGGCTTGTCTATTCCGACAACCAAGCTATTAGACTTGGAAATCTACTGATTAGTATACACGCAATTGAGAATTTGTTAAGAGGTAATTTTCAACATAAAAACTATCCTGAAAATATGCGAAAAGCAGTTCGCTGATCCAATAGTAACAAAATTAGGGGCTTTTATTTAAGAAATCGACAAATATATTACAAAATATAACTTTCAAATGGATATACATTCAAACGATTGTATACAAAAACAAATAATATAAATAATTTAATAAATTATTAGTTGTAGTAACATTGCCTGTTTTAAGCAATTAAAACTATGATTTTCATGTGAAAGCGTTTTCTTTTTCAAGGGATTATTTTGAGGGAAGCGTAAAAGGAAGTAGGCGGTGTAAAAATGAAAATAGTTATCGGTTGTGATAGCGGGATTGCCACGGCAACAGCAATATCTCGACAAGTCAATCAGTTACTTAATCGCAATCATTTAGACGCCAAAATCATTCAATGTCCGTTAGCGGAAGTAAAGAATAACTTAAAAGGAAGTAATCTGGTTATTTCCGCCGTCGCCGATTTTAAACTTGCCGAGTCAATCCCGGTCATTGTTGCCTTCCCGTATATAACCGGAATTGGGAGCGATGAATTAGATACAAAGATTTTGGAGATACTTAAAGCCTAAATATTGAAAGGAGATTTAACTATCAGGAATTCAAGTGGTTTTGATGAAAAAGTTTGAAAATGTGAACATTTGAATTCGAGTTCTTTGAAATTGTGAATAGTGTACAGACAAGCATTATGAAAACATCTTTGCGAATCTCTCTTGAAAATTCTGATTATGTTATCTACTTCATCAAGTCAGGATCGTATTGAGTGTTAGTTGAAAGAAGCTTGTATATTACACGAATGAGTTTGCGAACGGCGTGACCCTGGGCACACCGGTAAATCTTCCCTTGATCCATTTTATGCTTATAATATAGGCGGAAGGTTGGTTCATAGGTTGTTACTGTGAAGATAGCTTGGTAAAGGGCTTTTCTGAGATATCTGGAACCATGCTTTGAGATAGGTAGATGTTTGGCATCGTATATGCCAGACTGTCTCCTGCCGGGATCCATTCCTGCGTAGGAAACGATACCTGCCGCAGAGTGAAAGTTCTGAATATCGCCAATCTCCGAAAGTATTGTCATTCCAGTAATCGGACCGATCCCTGGAATGGAAGTGATAGGAGAGTTCAGTTCGCTGCTGAAGTCTTCTATTTTCTTTTCTAGAATCTCTATCTGAGAATCCATTGAAGTAATGATGGTTACCATTGCCTGTACTTCCAGCTCTGCTGCAATATTCTGGTCATCACCCACAGAGTCCTTGGCGGAATTCTTTAGATCTTCAGCAGTGAGTTTTGGCTTCCTACCACGGCCTTTGCCATCAAGTATCTTCCGCAATGAGCGGATGTCAGTAGTGGCGATAACAGTTGCGCTTGGATAAGCCAGGATCATGTTCATGTAGCGATCTGAATAAGCAGTCCATGGCAGTGCATTGATCTCCGGAAACACGATGTCCAGGGCTTTCTGCAGACGATTCTGAAACTCATTCTTCTGCTCTTTCAGCTGATGATATAGACGTGTGATATCACGCAGTTCTCGATACATCATTGAAGACTTTGAGACGGATCTCCAGAGTTGTTTGTCAGTAAGCATCTGAGCAATCAATTGAGCGTCCTTGCGATCGTTCTTTGCGTTCTGACCAAGCTGCCTGCGTCTCAGATTGGTGGCCTTAGGATTGATCAGTGCGACAATTACATTCTTCTCAAGAAGGAAGTTGATGAGATTGTTTCCGTAATGCCCAGTATCTTCCATACCAGCTTTGTGTTTCCGTTTGAGATAAGGTCTGATGAGAGAATAGAATAATTGGAATCCTTCTTGATTGTTATCAAAGAAGAAAGAATCCTTGAGAATCTCGCCGGTACTATCATTCATTACGCATGCACAATGCTTGAACTTACCGATATCAATTCCGATGTTGATCATAAAACAAATCCTCCTTTTCAATAGTTGCGAACGTGACTGATCACCACCCGGATGTATCAAAGACTATGGTTCTAAATTTGAACTCATTTCCATAACTGGAAAGGCTCATCTAACTAATGACAATTTCCGG
>JAEZBR010000061.1 GCA_023426935.1 Bacillota bacterium
AGCTGCCATCCGACAGGGAATGTCGCCAAACATAGAGCCGAATGACAGCTCAAGTGTTTCTATATTTGGCAACACTAATTGTATCATCCTTCTATTTGTCAACACCACGATTGTTTACTGATAGAATCTTATTTATTTCGTTATTTTTATTCATAAGAGCGCTAAGAGTTACTTCTGCCCAACTGTATTGAGTCATATACCCATCTGTAAAAGCCCATTGAGCAGCTTTGATCCCGTTTAGAAACATATAATAATCACAATCAAATTTATCAATGTTAACATAGCGATCACTACCTTTTTCAGAGAGAATGTATTCAATTCCATAACTAGAAAGGGTACTGCGTAATCGCATCGCCGCGGTACGGCATAGAGCACTATCGCCACCATTTTCCCAGATTATTGCCATCGCTTCTTCGGTGCTAACAGTGCCGCCTTTATTGTTGACCAAGAGTGCAAGCAATTCTTTAGCTCTAGCACTAGAAAATTCTACAAGGCGTCCATTCACGAAAACATCGAAACTTCCGAAAGTACGAATGAAGACTGGCTTACGAAGCCGCTGAGCCAGTAATCGTGCTCGATAAGTCAGATCAATAATATCTTTTTCTGAATAAGGTTTAGTGAGATAATAGTCAGCCTTTTGTTTCAAGGCCTCATTGGCATATTGTTCGTAAGCAGTGACATAAACAATGACAATATCGGGATATCGTTTTCGTAATTCGCATCCTAAGTCAAGACCGTTCATTTGGGGCATGTCAATATCTAACACCGCAAAATCAATATCGTTATTTTTGGCAAATTCCAAGGCTTCGAGGGGATTGGTAAAAGTTCCGGTAATATTGATAAAATTCAAATTTTCACAGTACTTTTGGAAACTGCGAATCGCCCAAGGCTCGTCGTCCACTAAAATTGTTCTCATCAATGTTTACTCCTTTATTTCACTTTGGGAATAGTGACCGTTACCGTAGTTCCCTGACCTGGTTGGCTAGTCATATCTAGACTTCCATTGCATAATTTTTCGACTCGGTAGTTAATATTGACTAGACCAGTTGAAGTAGTTGGTTCCTTTGTTGTATTCAGATTAATTCCGACCCCATCATCAATTACTTTAATGATATAGCAATCTTCGGTTTCATACTCAATTAGTTTTATTTTTCCCTTACTTCCTTTAGGACGAATGCCGTGTTTGAACGCATTTTCAACGATGGGTTGAATCGTCAGAGGCGGTATCTTAAAATCAGTATTAAAAATCTCGTAATCGATTGAAAGCGTATCACCGTAACGAAGGTTTTGGATCTGAATATATGATTTGATATGGGATAATTCTTTGTCGAAAGTAATGAGCTGTTCTGAAGAGAGGGTGTCGATATTCATTCGCAGATAACGAGCAAAGGTTTCCAATTCATTTTTCGCTCTTGCGGGATCAGTATCAATCATTTCCTCAATGGCTCCAAGCGTATTGTAGATAAAATGTGGTTTTATCTGACTGAATAACATAGAACTGCGCAAATTGTTAAGCCGAGAATTGGTTTCTTCGATTAACTTTTGATGAGTAGAATATAATTCAATTACGAACACAATGACATACACAAAAGTCATAGAGATTGTAATAATAGAGGTAATTCCACTAATGAATCTAACTTCCAGATGGGTCGCACCACTTACTGGGACAACAATATAGTCAATCGCATCACATAGCAAGTAACATAGAACTACGGCAATTGAGTAGCGAATTCCGTAGGGAATAACCTGATCATAATTATTATCGAGATATAAATAAGAAAAACATAATGGTATTAAAGCAAAAAGAAGATTTTGGAAGCCCATTTCCCATTCCAAGTAAAAGGCCGCTAGCAGCTCAAGAGAATAAGCGTAAATCAGCACCTCGCAGAAAACGACCTTGAATTTCTGGTGCTTCATAGGCTTACGGTAGAAGATTAAAAATAAAGCTACAACCGCTAAGCAACCTAACACGGGGATATACAAACCGAAAAATAGAAATACGGCAATAAAATAAATTGCCGGTACTAAACAGGATATAACTAGAAGGAAATGTTTGTTTTTGTCCGAAAGCCAAAATTTGTTTTGATCGTGAGTTTGTTTTGACATGTAGTTCTTTCAGCTCCGAGTTTAGCAAATTAACCGTTTCAGGGTAATTAGAAGTACTAGACTTATATGGATGGATTTATCTTATCAAGAAACTGAAGTTTTTGCATTAAATAATCAATATTACTAGGATAAGGTTAATCGTTTCATTTGTTAAAGTAGAACTTTTGTAAATACAGTCTTTTCCCTGAGGCAGTAATAATCGCATTCAGTTCCAAGGTTTTAACTTTAAATCGTCTTACTAAGCGAAGACTGGCGGTATTGCGCAAATCAGCTTCGTAAGTATAGGATTCTTTAAAATAAGTCTGATTTAAATAATCTAATAAACTGCTTAACGCTTCATAACCGTATCCTTTATTATGGGCGGAATCTTTTAACCAGATTCCAATCTCCGGATGATCGGAAGATAGATCAAATACTTGAAGACTGCCCAGGAAGTTATCTTCCTTATCGGTAATTACTAATTCCAGGAATTTACCTTGAGCCATTAAATCTAAGAAGCGTTCTTGGGCTAATTTGGCTTGTTGAAGAGAACTAAAAGGTTCCGGATATTGATATTTTGTGATCTCCGGCGTAAATTCCCGATAGTAATCATTAAGGTAATGATCACTAGTCTGGATAATGGTTAATCTAGGGGTTTCGATCTTAAACATTTGTCTGTCTAAAGTATACCTTTTTAAAAATAAAAGAAAAGCAGTAGCTTATTTAATAGGCTATATTCATACCTAGGGTGATAGAAACAAAAAACCCTGCAAATACAGGGTTACTGTTTAATAATGGTGGAGTGTAAGAGGCTCGAACTCTTGACCCCCTGCGTGCAAGGCAGGTGCTCTCCCAACTGAGCTAACACCCCATATTTCACATAAAATTTGGTGGGCCTAAATGGACTTGAACCATCGACCTCGCCCTTATCAGGGGCGCGCTCTAACCAACTGAGCTACAGGCCCGCATTTCACGTGCTTATATATACTATCAAATCTCGGTATTGATGTCAAAAGGAAATCGAAAAAAAGCCAGAAAAAAATGCAAATTTGAAGTGAAATAAAAAAAGTCCTGAATATCCAGGACTAAATTGCTTAATGGTGGAGCATAACGGGATCGAACCGTCGACCTCCTCGTTGCGAACGAGGCGCTCTTCCAACTGAGCTAATGCCCCAAAGCGAATATAATTATAAACTAGTAAGCCTAAAAAAGAAACACTAACCGCAAAACTTAGGACTAAAAAAGCGATTAGTGTTGGAAGCTGGTGAGAAAGTTGCAATGTCTTTATTGATTAAGGTTCTTCATTGCTTCGGTATATAAGGCGAAAGAGCTCTTGCCGTTACGCTTGACATAATACAGAGCTAGATCGGCACGCTTATACATAATATCGAAAGTGTCGATTAAGGCCGTGCCTAAAGTACAACCGGCGGAACAGTGGATTCCGACTTCGTTATTTTCACCGATATGAATCTCGGAAAGTTTATCGAGCATCCGGCTCAAATACTGATTGACATTGGTCGAGGTTGAAAGATTAGGTAAGAAGACAATGAATTCATCCCCGCCTAACCGACCGATGATATCGGTTGAACGGAATTGTTTATGCAGGCAATGCGCAATACTTCTGATAGCTTTATCGCCTTGGGCATGTCCATAGGTATCGTTGACATGCTTAAGATTATCCATGTCCAGTAAGATTAATAAACAGTTCTTCGATTCCGGATTGGCGAGCTTTTGCTTGATAATGGTTTCGGTTGTGGCCCGGTTATAAATTCCGGTTAGACCGTCCATTTCCGCTTGACGCTCAATATCGATGATATTTTCTTTTTCTTTCGTGATATCGGTAATGGTTTCAAAAGCGACAATATGTTCGGTATAGGGATCTAACGCTAATTGAACGGTGACCCGAATGAAGCGATGCTTGATTTCAGTTGGTAAGTGGATTTCCCATTCACTGGTTAATGAACGTTGACCGTCTTTGTAGGCGGTTAATAGGTGATTGGAGGCGAAATAGGATTTCGCACTTTCCAAATTGGCCGAAGTAAAGACTTCCGCGAAGTAAGAAGTAATAAACATAGATAGTTTAGTTTGTTTTACCGGTATGGCGTTGAGCTTTCCGTTAATCCTTTCAATGAAATCGGCATCCAGATCACATTCGAAGAAACCCGATTTATGATCGGTCTTGTCTTGGAGGGCATGGGAATAACGGGAATAAGCTAATTCCTTCTCGTGTTCATCGGTTATATCCAATAACGAAATGACATAACCGGAGACTAAGGACTTACCCATCGTTTCCAAGGTGGTTAGCCGAACATCATACCAACGGGGAATACCATCCGTTCCGTAGAGGTGAATCCGGGTTTGCGGATTTACGACCGCGTTTTTAATCTCGTTGAGGAAATGACGTAAATTATCGGTACTGTCCGGAACTAAGCCAACCTCATTGTCTATGAGCTCATAGGAAGCTTTATAGGAGATGGGTAAATGATTCTTGGTGGTTTGTCTAGGATCGATTGCTCTGGCCAGTCCGGCGTTAGAATCGATGAAATAGCCGATTCGATCGGAATGCAAAGCGAACGCATTGAGGATAACATCCCCGTTTTGTTTGGACAAAGACGGTTGTTTAACCTTTTCGGCGGTTTTGACCGCAATCAAAGCCTTGAACAGTTTATGATCCGCGGTGTAAAGATTGAGATATTCAAAGTGTTCTTGGTGCCGATCTTTTTCCGCATCGGAATAGGTCAGGGTCATTTTACCGGTTGTCTGACCGGAAGTTATCTGTTCAAACAGTTCCAAACCTTGAGAACCGAAAGTATCGTTGAGATACTCATTAACGACCTTGTCCGGATAACGCTGATTTTCCTTTAAGGTGATAATTTGATGAGATAAGGCATAATCTGCGGAGATATGCCAATGAGAGGTTAGATAATCATACGTAATAAAATGACAGTCCTGATGAGCTTCGGTGAAAGCTAGCTGTTGTTCGCTTAGTTTCAAAGCTTCGGTTACTTTGGAATAATCATGAGCTTGGAAGAGAAGGGTAAAGAGATAGGGCGTAGCCGAATCAGGATTAAGCGTTTGCGACCTTAGGGCCAGGAAAGCTTGGTTACCATCGGCTTGAAGGATGGGGAATGATAGTTCGTTATCGTTATTTTTTAATAAGAAGCTGCGGTATTTTCCTAGATATTCCGGACTGATGAAACCGTCGAAATTATGCAGGAAGAAAGTAGCCAGATTCTGGTTACTATAACCTAAACGCTTCATCAGACTGCCGCCGCTATAGTAGACTTTTGTCCGGGCCTGATCACTGAGAATGAGGCCGAAAGGTAACTGCTCAATGGTTGTTTTCAGGTTTTCAAGATTGAAGCGGATATCTTTGGTTTCGAATAAAGAAAGTGCGATACTCTCAAGCGCGATAACGGCCTTTACTGGCTTACCATCGTCGTCATAAAGGAACCAACTAGATAAGGTATACCATTCGGATTGACCTTTGGCATCTCTGATTTGAAGGGTTAGCGGAGCCGGTATATGTCCGGAAGATAATTGTTTAAAGAACGCCATCCAAAGGGAAAACGGTTTAGCGGGAATCCGTTTACTGAATAGTTGAGGCGATTTGATTACTTCGGCCGGGTAAATATCAAAGTTAGCTTTTTTAATTAAAGTCAGTTCTGCGGTTTTCAAATCGAAGCTCAAGAAGTCCTTGGAACATTGCGAAATGATGGAACGGGATTCCTGCTGAGCGAGCGTTAACTGTTCCTTATGTTTGAAATAAGTGGTGACATCATACGCATCGCCATGGATTCGATACTTTCCGTTTTCATCCTTAGTACAATAAACTAAGTCTCTGGAATTATGAAGGGATTTATCATGGTGGATAAAACGATATTCCAAAATCTTGAAACCGGGATTCTTCGTTAGTTCCGCCACGACTTTAGTTAAGCGGGGTCGATCTTCTTTAACCACCACAGCCAAGCAGTCCTTACGGAAAAGCTTGGTCAGCTGTTCTAAGGAATAACCGGTGGTCTTGCACAATGTTTCGCTGAAATATTCCATGACCGGTTCTTTATCCAAAGAAATCGTATAATTGGCGCCGCCGGTTTCATGATAGAGGGCGTTTAGATCGGAATTCTCATTTTCTTTACGCGCCGTAATATCACTGTAGACTCCGTAGAAGTGAATTTCGCCGTTTTCCTTTACCGCATTGGCGGCCAGATTGACCCAGCGTTGCGGAGCATCCTTGGGCAAGATTCGCATATCCACATTGACGATCTTGCCTTCTTTGGCTGCTTGATCCATCGCGATGTTTAAATTATCCAAATCGGCCGGATGAATCCGATAGTAGGTATCGGAGAACTTGGTGGGAATGATATCGTCGTAAGCATAGCCTAAAATATTCGCCGCCTTGGGAGAAAGATAAGAGCGGTAAAGTTTATTATCGACCACTTTGAACTCGGCAATTCCGCCGGGGATTGAATCAATAATCGCGGATAAACGTTTGTTGAGACTCCGGATATTCAGTTCTAGGTTTTTTTGTTCGGTGATATTCTCAATTGAGAGATAGAAAATAGAAGACAGGGCTTCCTTCGCCAATAAACGAACGCGGTTTAAAGTCCAGATCGGTTCTTGGTGACCGGGGAAAATCAACTGGGTTTGGCTATTAGTTTCTAGAGAAGAATTTAAGGCCTGATCCAGCATCTGGCGGAAAACCAGTTTACTTTCGGCCGTCAGATAGTCATAAGCCCAATAGCGTTTTTCGATATCTTCCATCTTTAGGCCTAATGTTTTTAAGAAATTATCGTTGAGTCTGACCGGATTAATCTGATCGCCTTGGTACTCAATAATGGCGGCTCCGCCGACAAAACTGTTGAACAGTAAAGTTGTCTGGGTCGAGTAGTCTAAGAAATCCGCACTGTTATCGACCGTCGACTCGAAGTGGAAACGCATGACGCTGGAAATCTCGGAATTCTGAAGCAGATTAGTAAAGTCAGTAGCGGGGATTGGTTTACTGAAGTAATAGCCCTGCATTAAATAACAGCCGATACTCTTTAAATAGTCCGCCTGCTGTCTAGTTTCGACGCCTTCTGCGATGACTGGCAGGTTTATCATATGCGCCATATGGACGACCGAACTTAAAATCTTTCCGCCACGGGAATTATAAGAACTCTGGGCAATAAATGCTAAGTCGAGCTTTAAAACATTTACCGGCAGATCTTTTAAGGTGTTCAGGGAAGAATAACCGCTGCCGAAGTCATACATTTCTAAGCGGAAACCGATTTTCTGTAAGCGGGAGACGATTGAGAGAAGTTGTTCCGGGGAGCCCATGTAGGAAGACTCGGTGATCTCTAAACCGATCATCGCCGGATTTAATTGATACTTCTTAACTAAATCTTCGAAGATTGAAACTAACTGGGGATGATAAACATCCCTCCGGGAAATATTCATCGAAATAATCGGAGGTTTTATTCCCGCATCCAACCATTCTCTTACTTGCGCAAAACTATGATCCCAGACATATTTATCCAGTTCAAAGATAAAACCGTTTTTCTCAAAGACCGGAATAAAGTCCCCCGGCATAATCAGACCTTTGGTCGGATGCTGCAAGCGTACTAACGCTTCGGCTCCGGATAATTGACCGGTCGCATAATTATACTGCGGCTGATAATAGATTACGAACCGTTTCTGATCCAACAAATCCTGCATGATGGAAGTCAATTCCTGTTCTTCGACAATCCGGTTCCGCATGGAACTGTCATACCAAGCGAAATGTTCCGAATAACTGCTCTTGATAGAACTTAAAGCCATCAAGGCTCGGTCACAGATGGTGCCGACATCCAAGTTGGGATCGTCGATCTGATAGAAGCCATAATGAAGCGTAAATTTATAATATGGATAAATCTGGTTCAAAAAACCAATCGTATCCTGGTAAACCTGCTGAGGATTCAATTCATTTAGTTTCCACAGCGTCACGAAATGATCGGCAGTGTAATTACCGTAAGCGACCGGCAGAGGATGCCCTTTATGATGAAGTTTATTATGGTAGGAATCGCCGATTTTCTTTAAAAGAATATCACCTTCGTTGGTACCGTAAAGATCGTTAAAAACTTTAAAGTGATCAAGATCCCAGCGGGCTAAAACAAATTTTTCGTTGTGGGAAGTAGTTAGCAGTTCCCGAACTTTGTGATTAAAAGTCGGTTGGTTCCAGATGCCGGTCTTCTGATCGAATTCCGAGACTTTGACGATTTCGTTGAGCCATTTATTCTCTTCGGTAATCTGTGCGGAATTCATGACGGAAATCAAATTGTTAACTCGGTGCAGAATGGCTAAAGGATTATAAGGCTTGGCGATAACATCGACCGCGCCTAAGCTTAAAGCCCGATTCTGGGAGGTAACGTCATCGGCGGCGGTATCAATTAAAACCGGAATCTTATTTAACGAAGAATCCTGCTTCATTTCCGTCAAGACACCGAAACCATCCATCTTGGGCATATATAAATCTAGAATCACGGCACTTACTTCAATACCGGACATTAAAATCTGAATCGTCTCTAAACCATCTTTCGCTTCTAAAACATTGTATTCCGTTGAAAAAATCTTTTTCAGTAGAATCCGGTTTATTGGTTCATCATCGACAATGAGAATCGTTTTGAGCGTTTTACTAGCCGTCATTATGGCCTCCGAATTTTATCATTTTGGATCTAAATGGCTTGTAGTATAAATTCTACTTGTTTTTTGAGGGTTTTACAAGGTTAAAAAAAAGCTCCGGGATACTTTCTCGGAGCCTAGAATCTTTAGTATAGACTGTTGGCAATCATTCCTAAACCGGAGACGATAATGAATATCGACATCAGAATGCCGATGGTACTGGCAACGGCTCCGGGGTAGATGCAACCGAAGACGCCGGCAACAATTAGAATAATGCCTGCAATCAAGGCTATTAACCAACGATCACCTTTAAGCTGATCAGGCAGTTCCTTGCGGAAACTATGTAACTTGATTGCCGAAATGATTCTTAGAATTCCCATGACGATTAACCAAATCGCCACAATGTAAATAACCCAAGTATTTACTAGATTCTGCATCATATTGCTGAAGACCAAAACGATGGCGAAGATTAACGATAGAATCGAACCATTCAGATCCCAACCATTCGCTAAACCCAGCATCTTTTTGTCTGAATAGGTACATAGATCACCAATTGCGCTGATTAGCATCGAAAAGCCGATGATCCAAGCCAAAGTCGAGAAAGTCAAACTTGGAGTAAACATACAATCAAAGCCCATGAAAACTAAGAATATTCCTAAGACAATTGAAATCGCACGTAAAATTTTCATCTTGAACCTCCCGTGATAATTGGATAATAGGGTGAATTTTAGGTTATTTCAATCACTTTTGTGAGAATTGTGACATCGTGCTGGATTTGTAAAGGTCATTCCTTAAAGAGTATCAGATAGGCTCCATAACCTTTTTCCGTCATCTGGGCTTTCGGAATAAAAGTTAAGGAAGCACTATTGATACAGAACCTAGTCCCATTTGGTGATTCCGGATCATCAGAGAAAACGTGTCCTAAATGAGCACCGGAAAGATCGCTGGTGACTTCGGTACGAGTCATCGAGTGACTGGTATCGGTGGAGTAACGAACGATACCTTCATAAATCGGGGCGGAAAAACTTGGCCAACCGCAGGAACTTAGATATTTATCTAAGGACAGGAATAAAGGCTGACCGGTTGTAACATCGACATATATTCCTTCCGCCGTTGTGTCCCAGTATTCGCCGCTAAAAGCCCGTTCGGTCGCGGCATTCTGGGTTACTTCATATTGTTCACTGGTCAGTTTCTCTTTTAGTTCCGTCTGATTGGGTTTCTGATAACTTTCTTCTGCCGTAATTAAAGCTACCACTTCATCAATTTCATGACTAGGTATATGACAATAGCCGTAAGTGTTCTTTTCTAGATAATCCTGGTGATAACTTTCGGCATCGTAAAAATTGATTAAAGCTTGATGTTCGGTCTTGAAAGAAGAGTATTTCTTAGCAATCTTAGAGATAATTTCTTCGACCATCTCCGCACTTTCTGAATCGTTATAATAAATTCCGGTTTGGTACTGCGTTCCTTTGTCGTTTCCCTGCTGATCCTTGAGCGTGGGGTCGATAACTAAAAAGTAAGCTTGGATAATCTCGGGTAAAGTAATAGCTTCGGGATCATAAGTTACCCTGACGGTTTCTTTAAATCCGGTTCCGCCGGTACATACTTCTTCATAAGTCGGATCAGTACCCTGACCATTGGCGTACCCGCTAGTGGCATCGATTACTCCCGGTAAAAGAGAAGTCAGTTTCTCCATTCCCCAGAAACAACCTCCGGCTAAGTAGATAACTTCCTGCCCGTCCTTTTTAACATATGTCGCATCTTTTCCTTCACCAACCATACCTGTTGCCTCCTTGGACCCATCGTCCATTTTTACCGTACAGCCGCTTAATAATGTCAATACCAATATGATCAGACTTAAACTTGTAATTATCTTTTTCATCACGACCTCCAAAACTAAGGATGATTCCTAGTTTCATTGTAATATGGTATGAAATTATTACAAGAAAAGTGACCTAAAAAGCGGTATGGCCTTTATAGCCGACACCGCTTTAGTTATAAGATAGTAAATGGTCCCCGTGACAGGAATCGAACCTGCGTCTCTTGGCCCCCAGCCAGGCATCCTACCATTGAACGACACAGAGAGAACGCCTTAATTCTATCATAAAATCCGAAAAGTGATTCAATTCTTGTGACAAAAGGGAACCATGGTTATAATGGTAAGCGGAAAGAGGCGGAAAATGCACCTGACACAGCGAGATTTGAAAAGGTTATGTTATATTATTTTGTCGGCTTTTCTCTATTCGGTATCGATGCAGGTCTTCGTTAATTCGGGTAATCTGTTTCCGGGAGGGTTTGCCGGACTAAGTTTACTGATCACCCGTTCCTTGAGTAAATTTGCCAATATTGAATTATCCTTCAGTGTTGTCTATATTATTCTGAATGTCTTTCCGACCTTGTTAGTCTATAAATATATCGGACATCGGTTCACGATTTTTTCAATCATTCAGATCCTGTTAGTGAGTTTATTTACCTTTATCTTGCCCCACTACCAATTAACTTCCGATCCGTTATTGATTGCGGTGTTCGGCGGTCTATTATCCGGCTTAGGAATTTCGATTGCGCTACGTCATGGGGCTAGCAGCGGCGGAACGGACTTCTTGGCAATCTTCTTCGCGAATAAACTTAAACGCCCGACTTGGAATTATGTTTTCGTAGCTTCCGCGGTCGTCATTCTGTTCGCCGGTTTCTTGTTCGATTGGAATGCAGCTTTATATTCAATTATCTATCAGTTCTGTAATACCCAGATGGTAAGCTTAAGGCATGACCGCTACAAATTAGCGAATCTGATTATTGTGACCCGTAAGGCCGAGGAAGTCGAGAATAAATTGTTGGGAACCGTCAGGCATGGAATCACAATCTTGTCAGCCGAGGGTGGTTATGCGCATCGACCGGAAAAGGTGTTGTTAATGACGGTCAATGCCTTCCAAGTAGATGATCTGGTGGAAGCAGCTAAGCAGGCTGATCCCCATGTCTTTATTAATATTTCGCACACAGAAAGGATTGTGGGCAATTACTATCAAGCCCCGTTGGAATAAAAAATGCTATATCGTCGTTATAAAGAATGGTTATTATTACAGATTGATGACAGTTATGATCTGAAAACGATTGCCGAGTTTATGGAAGATTATAAACTGACCGGTAAACAAAGCGAATGGCTTAATGGAAAGATGCTGCTGAACCGTTATCCGGTCAAGCCGGAAACTTATCTCAAAAAAGGAGATACCTTGCAGATCTTAGCTTTTCCCAATGAAGAAGTTGATTTTGAATCCGATCCCCAATTACCGGAAGTAGTTTATGAGGATGATTTCTTATTAATGGTTAATAAACCCCGGGGAATTATTATCTATCCCGAAGCGAAGATTGGGACCGGTACCTTAGCGAATCAGGTTGCGGCTTATTATCGGGAAAAGGGAATAATGACAACCGTCCGGCCGATTCACCGGTTAGATAAGGATACGACCGGAATCGTGATCTTTTCCAAATCACCGTTTCTGCAGCCTAGGCTGGATTATATGTTGATGCATCGGCAGATTCATCGGTATTACTATGCCTTTGTTGAGGGCGTTATCGAACAGGACGGGAAGATTGATATGCCAATCGGCAACGATCGGCACGATGCCAGAAAAATGCGCGTCGATAAGAACGGCAAGAAAGCCGTAACGAATTATCATGTGGTTCGGAATCAAAGAAACTTTACTTTGTTGGAATGTTTACTGGATACCGGAAGAACCCATCAGATCCGCGTTCACATGGCTTATATCAAGCATCCGATTGTGAACGATACTTTGTATGGCGAACCTTTCGATAATATCGAGATGGGCTTACAGGCCTTTAAGATTATCTTAGTTCATCCCATCACGAATAAGACTTTAAGAGTTGAATTGAATTGTGCATTCTAGGAGGTAAAAATGTTAGTAGAGTTAACCGCAGAACAGTTTGATACCTTTTCCGAAAAACATCCCCTGACTAGTTTTCAGCAGACTTCCGATTGGGCAAAGTTAAAAAGCAGCAATGGCTGGGGGCATCACTTTTTCGGTTGGCAGGAAAACGAAGAATTACTCGGAGCGACAATGGTGTTGGATAAAACCTTTATCCGAATGTTTCATTTGTTCTATGCCCCCAGAGGCTTATTGGTTGATTACCATAATGAGAAAGTATTGAAAGATTTTTCGGAAGCCTTAGTCCGTAAAATTAAAGCTTTAGGCGGAATTACATTAAAGATTGATCCTTATATCGATGCTAGGGAACTAGACAGTGTCGGTGAATTGGTGCCGGGGGGATATGATAACCGCGGAATTATTTCCGAGTTGGAAAAGATCGGTTATCGTTACCGAGTCGATGAACAAGGCAATCCGGTAACGACCATTATGCATTCAATCTATGTTCTACCTTTTAAAGGCCGCAGTAAAGAAGATTTGTTTAAATCTTTTTCACCAACTACCAGAACGACCATCCGCCAAGCGGAGAAAAACGGAATCACCGTCTTCGAACTTAAAAAAGACGAATTACCGAGATTTAAAGATCTGATGAATAAAACCTCCGAACGCCGAGATTTCGTCGATCGTCCGCTTTCCTACTATGAAGCGATCTATGATGCTTTTCATGATTCCGGGCGGGTAAAGTTTATGATCGCCACTTTAAATGCGCAGAATTTAGTGGAAACGATGAAGGGGAAAGTTGTTCAGGAACAAGCTACCTATGATCGTTTGGTTCAACGCAAACAAGCCAATCCAGAGATTTTTAAGGATGAGGGAAAATTAAGCGATACGATTCTCAAGTTGGATAGTGCTAAAATGCGGTTGGAACAGGCGAAGGAATTAAAGCAAGAATATGGCGAGGTTATTGATTTAACGGTCAATATGGATTTTGTCTGGGGCAATGAGATTGTTTCCTTATATGGGGGAAACGAGAAAGCCTTATTAAAATTCGGAAGTCAGTATTATATGCAGTGGCAAATGATTCAAGAAGCGATGGATAAAGGCTATCAGCGTTATAACTTCTATGGTATTCCCAACGACCTTAAGAACGAAGATTCGATGCACGGCGTCTTTGAGACTAAGAAAGGCTTCAACGGGCAGGTCATTCATTTATTAGGTGAATTCGATTATGTAATTTCACCGCTTAAGTTTAAACTGTATCAGTTCTGCAGCAATCTCTATTTCCGGATAAAACAGAGATAGAATTGTTAGACTAAATTAAACTGTCGGAGTAAAAAGATAAATTCCACTTCAAAAAGGATTTAAAGTTGAATTAAGTCTTACCGATCGGATAAAACTAGTGCTTAAAAGAATAATTTAAAGAAGGTACTTGTGGAAATCAATAAGAATATTAAAATCTGTTTGTAATCCCAAGAAGATTTGGGCACATTAAAAGACTAGGGAACATTAGTAGTTTTTCAAGTGAATTACTAAGTTCCACTTGTAAAAGTAGAGCTGGTTAGCGCTTAATGGGCTCAATTATTCTTGAATTACTTCTTAAGTAGATAAGGCTTCAAGATGACCTTATCGCTAGGAATCTTCACGATTCCGAATTGATTAAATTTCTTAACCATTGGGCGGTTTAGAAATTCAAGTAGCTGGAACGGTGTCTTACCATCCAGCTTTTCTTTTGGAAAAGAATTAATGCGGGTACAAAGACACACGGATATTTTTTCCTTTTCCACTCGGATATTTTTCCCTTGCCAGTAAGTTTGGGGCATGATAGAATAGTGCTGTTGCCTGAATAGCTCAGTCGGTAGAGCAATTGGCTGTTAACCAATGGGTCCTTGGTTCGAGTCCATGTTCAGGCGCCATTAAAAAAACACACCATATCGTTAAGATACGGTGTTTTTTTATCTATAGTTCGTCTTTGAGGACGGCTTTGAATTGCGGTAAGCGGCCGTTTCGGGTTGGCAGATGGAAGTGATTCTGTCCTAGATCATACGCCGGAACCGGATTACCTTCGATTACGATTGGGCCATTAGGCGTAACCCCCATATCCCAGCCGACATAGCGAACCTTCGGAGAGATTAAGGCACACTTCTTCGCCATTTCGATTAATTCCTTAAAGTAAGGAACCTTGAAACCGACAAAGGGTACTTTAGAGAATGGATGGGCATCATAAGGTCCGGAGTCTTCTCTAAATCCCGGCGCAAAAATCACCCCGTCATCTAAACCGATCGGGGCATAGATTCCGCCGTTTCCGCCGTTATCGATGAATCGGGTTCCGTTAGAACAACGGAATAACGCATACATAACATTTACTTTTCCGTCTTTTAGAATCGTAACGACCCGGATGGAATCGACCGAGGCCGCATTCATCCGATTAACTTCGGGATGTTGAATAATCTGTTGTTCAACGATGTATTTATGATTATCCATTAAATAATCATAGAGCTTTTTGGCATCCTGGTCTTTACTGATCGGTAACTTCTCAATCCCGTGACCGGAGACTTCATTGGTAGGCTTAACAAAGATCAGATCATGACGCTTGAGAAAAGCCGCAAAATCATCGTAGGAACAATGTCTTAGATCTAACCAATCGCGACCCATAAAATCTTTATAGATGGCGTCGAAAGCACCTTTATCTTCAAATTTATCCGCTTCCGTTTTGTCGTTTAGTTTATTCGCAATCTTAAAAGAGATTGGGAAGGTAACATAAGTCTCCCGCTCCGCTTTGGTACGATCGGCGAAACCGAAGACATAGTAATCTAAATAACCGACATTATATTTAAGCGCACAATGGATCATGCTGAAGAAGATCCAAATCTTTGGCTTATGGCTGTCTTTATGGACTAAATCAATCATTAAAGAGAAACGGCCCCAATCCATATGTTTAATCCGAATCCAGATCATGTGTAGTTTTTTCATGCGAAACCTCCCAATTGCATCTAATTATACCCAAGCTGACTAAGCATTTCCATCTTTGCTTAAGAAAAGTATAATAATCTTATGAAAATAAAAAAGTCACCGGCGATAGATAACTTCTTTAACCAATGTCAAAAAAACTTAGCTTTGGAAGACAAGAATAAATTTCTCGATTTATTAATCAGTCGGAATGAAGAAAAGTCGATTCAACGCGAAATGAAGAAGTGCGGATTTGAAGAGTTCGTAGGTAAGGAAGATACCTGGCCTTCCTTATATCTTTCAACGGCGGACTATTTAAATAATGAATACCACAAGCACTTCGATTTAAGTGTGATCAAGGAAAAAGATTTTCGGTTGGAAAAGGTTAGGGTTGAACCTAATCGGTTATTCTTGACTAAGGCGATTGAAAAAGATCCTAAAAGGATGCTTAACGATCAGATGTGTTTACGGGCGTTGGATGAACCATATGAGGCTAGTTATCTTTATCAAAAAGATAAACTATGGATGTTGGATTCACCTTCGGAAAGCTATACGAATGATCCGGCGGCCAAGAAAGCTAAAGGAAAGGTTCTGACTTTCGGATTAGGGATCGGATACTTCAGTTATATGGCTTTACTTAATCCTCAGGTAAAACAATTGACGGTGATTGAGAAAGCACCGGAAGTCATTTCTTTATTCAATAAGTATCTGTTGCCTCAGTTTCCTAAGGCTAAGAAGCTTGAAATAATTCAAGGGGATGCCTTCGCTTATTTTACTGAGGAATATTTAAAATCTTTCGATTATATCTATGTCGATATTTGGCAGAATAATCAGGATGGTTTACCAATCATCGAGAAGTTACTGCAGCAAGCGCATCCTAAGGATGAAAAACTTGATTTCTGGATTGAAGATTCCTGTATGGAAGCTTTATGGACTTTAGTCTATCTCTATTTTTATGACCTCTACTTTAACACGCATTCCATAGTCGCCAAAGAATATCAGACGGAAGTGAAAAAGATAAAGAAGTATTTCGATGGTAATTCAGAGACGATAACTAAGGTGGAAACCTTACAATACTATCTTTACGATCGGGCTATTTTACGCCAAATCGCCATGACTAAACTCAATTGATTATTCAGGGTCGGTATGCTAATATATATGAGCTTGCCGCGCTCGTGGCGCAACTGGATAGCGTACCAGATTCCGATTCTGTAGGTTGAGGGTTCGAGTCCCTCCGAGCGCACCATTAAGAAAAAAAGAGATTGATACCAAATATCAATCTTTTTATTTTTAGAATATAATGTAGCAAAGGAGAACTATGAAAAAAGAATTATCGGAAATGACTTTGACTGAGCTCTGGGAATTATTCCCGATCTTTTTGACCGCACCGAATCCTAATTGGAATAAACAATATCTTGAAGAGGAAAAACTTCTGACTTCATGTTTACCTTGGGGATCCAAAATCCGGATCAGTCAGATCGGCAGTACCGCCATTAAAAATATCTGGGCTAAGAACATCGTGGATATCTTAGCGGAAATACCTGCAGAGCTTTCAATGGGAGTATACAAGGATGTTTTATTAAAGAATAATTATTTATGTCACAACGAAGAAAAAGGGCGGCTGGATTTTAACAAAGGCTATACTTCAGATGGTTTTGCGGATAAAGTATTTCATCTTCATTTGCGTTATATCGGTGATAATGACGAATTATATTTTCGGGATTATCTGAATGAACATGAAGAAGCAGCCAAAGAGTATGAGAAATTGAAACTATCTTTGTGGCCGTTATATGAACATGATCGGGATGGTTATACTAAGGCTAAAGGGGAGTTTATTCAAAAGTATACAATTTTAGCGAAGAAAGAAAATCCGCATAAGTATGCCAACCTTAAGGGGGAACAATAATGCCATTCGATTTTAAAAAAGAGTATAAGGAATTCTATTTACCACCCAAGAATCCGGAGATTATCACGATTCCGACGATGAATTATTTAGCCGTTGAAGGACAGGGCAATCCGAATGAGAAAGATGGTCGGTATCAGGAAGCGATGGGATTATTGTATGGGATTGCCTTCACGCTGAAGATGAGTAAGAAGGGGGAATATCGGATCAAGGGTTACTATGATTATGTTGTACCGCCTTTAGAAGGCTTCTGGTGGCAACAAGGGATTGAAGGAATCGATTATAAACATAAGGAAACTT
>JAEZBR010000018.1 GCA_023426935.1 Bacillota bacterium
AACTATCCGCAATCTGTTCAAGTTTGGCCAGAGGTTCCGAGAAACAATATCGGGCAAAGGAAGCGGAACTGTTTACTTCTTTGGCTCAATACTACGCTTCTAAAGTTAAGACGCCGGATAAAGTCAGTTTTCACGAACTGAGTAACTTAGTGGAGCACGATCTAAAGAAGGAAATTCCTAACGCGAACGTTATCGCGAACGAGCTTAATGATCGAGGCGCAAAACGAGTATTGACCTGGAGTGAAAAGGTTAGTAAGGTCATTAAGTCATTATTGTTAAGTTATGATGCGGAAGGGATTAAGAGCCTAAAGGAAGAGAAGATTTGGGTTTGTGATATCTGTGGCTTTGTTTATGTGGGCGAAGTACCGCCAGCAATCTGTCCTATCTGTAAAGTTCCCAGTTTAAAGATTTTGGAGGTAAAGTAAGATGAGAACCCAGCACGCAGTCCGAAATATTCGTTTATGTACGAAAGATTGTTTATGTTTATATGTTTGTCCGGTTGGGGCCACTGATACCGAGAATGGTCAGGTCGATTGGGATAAATGTATCGGTTGCGGTAAGTGTGCCGCATCCTGTCCCTCGGGAGCAATCAGTATGGTGCCGGATGTCATGCCGCCCCAGCAGAAGAAAGATGAAAAAGTTGTTAATAGTCTAAGAGCGATTGTCCAGAACAAGATGAAGGCGGAAGCGGTTGCCTTAGCCTTAGCGGAGAAGAGTAATGATTCGGAAGAGAAGAAGTTAGCGAAAGCCTTAGCTCGTTCCAATCGCTTGATGGCGGAAGATATCTTAAGAGAAGCCGGTTACATGTTACCGCAAAGTAAAAATGCTCATCAATTATTGGAAGACATGTTAAAAGATTCCCCGGCAGATTTCCCTTCCGAGACGGTGAAACAATTATTAGAATTAATAAAAGTAAATGAGTAGAAAAAAAGCTGGGCGATTGCTCAGCTTTTTTCTTTTACTCTGCTACCTTCGGTTTAGTCTTAAGATATTCGAACCCTAAGTAAGCGGCTCCATAGATACAGGAATTGTTTCCTAACTTCGTCGGTAAAATCTTAGGCATATAAATATCAGCCATCGGTGAAGCCTTTAAAGCTTTGATTAATTCATCCCACCAATATTTCTTCGTGTTGATTAATCCGCCACCAATCAAGAAAGCTTCCGGATCATAAGCATTCATTAAATTGTTTAAACCGACTTTTAAGTCATCGACAAATTTAGCGAGGACTTTAATAGCAATCGGATCTTTGGCATCGACAAGTGGGAAGAAATCATAACCGGCTTTGATTGGATGATCCGGATTTAACTCGTTGTATCCCCTGACCAGAGCGGGACCTGAACAATACTGTTCGAAACAACCAATCATTCCGCAATTACATTGACGGCCATGAGGATATAAAGTCATATGACCAATCTCGGTCGCTGACCAATGAGCACCATGCAAGCGAACGCCATCGACTTTTACCGCTCCGCCGATTCCGGTTCCTAAAGCTACTAAGACATAGGAATTACGACCTTTTGCGGCCCCCATCCATTCTTCGCCTAAGCCGGCAACATTGACATCGTTATCGACAATGACCGGAATGTGATGCTTCTTTTCCAGAACTTTCCGGATACTGATTTTTTCAAAACCCGGAATATTATTTGGGGGATAATAGAAGGAACCTTTGGCTACATTTATTCGACCGGGGATACCGATTCCAATGACATTCGGTTTAATCTGAGCTTTTAATTCATCAATCAATTGGTTGATTGATTTAAGAACTTCTTTTGCGCCTCTCTGAGCATCGGTCGGAACTTCATGTTCTAATAAAATCTTTCCGGTTTCATCGAAAATGGCACCATGAATTTTAGTTCCACCAATATCAATCGCTAATGCTTTTTTCATATTTCCTCCTGGACCTTTGATAGGTCAATTATGCTTGCGATTCTTCCACCATCAGTATAAAACAACTAAGGGAAAATGTAACCAAAAAAATGGAACCCGGAGGTTCCCTTTACTATAATTTAGAATTTTTCTTCTATTTTATCCTGCAATGCTTTGAAGTCATCCTTAACATTATCGACTACTTTAGCGACGCTTTTCTTTACGGTTGCTTTTTTCTTTGTTGCTTTCTTTGCGTTTTTGACAACGGGTTTCTTCGCTACTTTTTTTACCGTTGTTTTCTTTGCTTTCTTAGCAACTGGTTTCTTCGCAACTTTCTTTACCGCCGGTTTTTTTGCTTTCTTAGCAACTGGTTTCTTCGCAACTTTCTTTACTGCCGGTTTTTTTGCTTTCTTAGCAACGGTTTTCTTCGCTACTTTCTTTACTGCCGGTTTTTTTGCTTTTTTAGCAACCGGTTTCTTTGCTGCTTTCTTAGCAGCTTTCTTCTTAACTACTTGAGCCATATTTTTCCTCTCTTTGTCGTTTAACACGACTTCCTACTACTAAGTTCATTTTATATTCGAAATACTATCATGTCAACTAAGACATTTTATTTTTTTTAAAATGTCAAGATGAAAATGAAAAATAAAAAAAATAATAGGGGTTGAATTTAATTTGAAATATGATACAAACAATAATTCGTTAGTTCTAGAAACAATATCACGCGAATCAAAAATAGGATTTCGAATAATAAAATATTTCTTAAGTCGATTGTTGTTTCGATATTCGGTTTAAGAAAACTGTGCTAGGTAGAATAATTAGTTTGTCAATGAGCAATTAGATCAGAAAAGTTCATGATCGATCCCGGTCATATAGACATCCAAAACGGGAACTTGCAGTGATAACATGAAATGAAAAGGAAATTTCAACAATAATTAAAGTAATATTATTGCAAAAGTGGAGGTTGTGTGCTTAATTTCCTAATGAAGAATATTAGTGCCTGATGCAATAGTCACAGAGCCCGTAGTAACCGATATGGTCAGTACGGGCTCTTTTAGTGTATAAGGTAATTGTTTATGATAATGACTATTTGATTAGAGCCAAAGAGCCGATCAGAAGTTGATTAGCTCGATTTTTTGTTGGTAAAGGAGGAAACAAAAATGAGAAAAATAATTAAGATTCTATTATGCATTTTAATGCTGGCGGGGATAACTTCGCCAATCTTGGCCGAAGACTGTCAGGTAGACAAATCGAAGAAAGCAACAGCCTTGGACGCAAACAATCAAACTCAGGTAACCTTATCTTTACCGGCCAGCGAAACCAATAATAAGGTCGAGATTGTCTTCGTCATTGATCATTCTAACTATGAAGATATTGAAGATTTAGCAACGGCTAGTGAAGGGATGTTAACGAAGCTAAATAGTTTAACTGCGTTGGATATTTCAATTGGAGTCGTTAAATTCGATGGCTGGGGAATTGACGCGATTAAGTTAAAAACCGGAACCCTAAGCAATCTAATTCCGTTGAAAGATAATTACGATACTATTCTTTCGGCAATGACTGAAGATTATTCCTTGGGAATAGGTGGCACTAATACTGAACAACCAATTCGTTTAGGTAATAAGATGTTAGCAGACGGTGATTCTACCGCTACGAAATATCTGGTAGTTCTTTCCGATTTCCATTCCTATGTTTATGAAGGGTCTGCGACAATTGATGGGGTTACTTATGATAACATTCCGGTTAGTACCACAAAAAGCTACTCCGAATATTTAAGCAATCTCGAAAACTATACTGATCACGCAGTGTATAACTCATGGAAGACTTTAAAAGAGTTATATGATCAAAATGGCAAAGCTCTAGACGGCAGTGATTGGCTGAGTGATAGTTTATTCTTCCGCTATGGCGCCAATAGCTATGGTTTTAAAATACCCTATTCCCAAACAAATTGGGTAAGCTATGATTCAACGGGGTTAAATGATACCACGCCGGCTAATAAATGGGTTACTTTAGATTATGATACCTATGTCGCAAAGCGAAAAGCGATTGCGAAAGCCAGCAATGATACGGGAGAATTTCACATTACCGGTAATCAGCGTTCTATGTTACTGACTTATGATGCCTTAAAGGCTTCGATTGATGCGGGATATAGTGTGATTACTTATAAGAATAAGGAAAAAAGCAGCACGGATTGGGAAAATATTTGTAAAAATGTTCCGAATGATATGCTGGATGATTTAGAAACTTTAGGTGCTAAGGTTTATAAACAATCCGAAACGGAAAAGGTGACTGATGCCTTTAATAATTTAGAAGAACAGATTATTTATTTAATTGGCAGTGGTACGCTAACCGATAACATTGCGACAAATTTTGATGTCGTAATACCAGGAAGTGGCTGCCCTTATACCATTACAGTAGATGGTGAAGCTTTGACTGCTAATAATACCGCAACGAATCAATGGTCGTTTGGTACTCCGGATAATACTGGCAAATATCCCTATGTTATAACTTATACCCCCGGTACCTCCGAACAGTTTGTAGTAGATATTAATGTCCCGATTGAAAGAGCTAAACAATTGAAAATCAGCTATACCTTACAATTATTGACTGAAGGTTTAGAGAGCGGAGAATATCCGACTAATGCCAGTGCAACTTTGGATTATGTGGATAGTAATGGTCAAAATCCGGGCAGTGAAACATTTGAAATCCCGACGGTTATCTACACTAAATCGAATATTCCTAATACCGCTGTGGTTAGCAATACTTGGTTATATCTGATTAGTGTAATTTCAATGAGCGGGGTAATACTTTGGTTAGGAAAGCGGCGTAAAAATCTCAATCAATAAACAATAAAAGGAGAGCAATCTCCTTTTTTGGAATAAAAAAATTTAGATATCATCTTGGAGTACATGACCTCCGATATCTAAATCGATAATATTTCATGGTGGTCCTGGCAGGGATTGAACCGGCGACACCAGCATTTTCAGTGCTGTGCTCTACCAACTGAGCTACAGAACCATGGTTGCGAGGGAAGGATTTGAACCAACGACCTCCGGGTTATGAGCCCGACGAGCTAACCAGACTGCTCTACCTCGCGATATATAGGCGCTTTAATTCACAGCGCCTTAAGATTATAACATAGCCAACTTAACTAGGCAAATCAAATCCGTTAATTATTGCTCCGATTTCTGCCTAATAATTGTAATATTCTGATGAAGATATTAATGAAATCCAAATATAAAGTTAAAGCGCCATAGATATTCGCCTTCTTCATCATTGAGATATCGCCTTCGGTTGAATAATAATTGGTTTTGATTTTTTGAACATCCCATGCCGTTATTCCTAAGAATAAAACAATACCGGCATAACAGAGGATGGTATCTAAAACTTCTAAGTGTAACCAGAAGACATTCAGTAATGAGAAGACAATCAAGGTAATCAAACCGGCCATAAATAAGGAACTGAAGCGACTTAAATCTTTCTTGGCGAAGAAACCGATAATCGCCATGTTGATAAAGAGTAAGGCGGTGAAGCCGAAGGCTAAATAAATCGTTGAGGTTTCATATATGAGACCATAGACCGAGAAGGTGATGCCGGTCAAAGCGGCATAGGCAAAGAAACAAGCGTATGCGGAACCCACAGACATCTTTGTGATTCGACTAGAAAAGATGATGACGACACCTAGTTCTAGGACTGTCACCACAACTAAAGCAATCCAGTTGGAGAAGATGACTTGATAGAGACCGGTATATAAAGTCAGAAAGGCGGCTAAAGCCGTGACGACTAGGCCGGCAGCTACCCAAATAAAACTCTTGGTCAGATATTTAGTTAATCCGTTATCTTTAACATCATAAGTTACTTTTTCACTCATAAGAAACCTCCTATTTGTAATAGTATTGTACTTACTTTACTTGAATTGTCAAACGGGATAAAAATCAGGTGACTAAGTGGTAATTATGCGATAATATGAATACGTTATTAGGGAGCCAAAATGCGCCGATTTCAAAAGATAGTCTTTACTTTGATTGTTACGATTTGTATTAGTTTAGGTGGTTTTACTGTGGTCAAAGCGGACGAGGAAGTCGTTAAAGTCGGTGTTGTTGATTATCCTAACTATTTAATGATGCACCCAGACGGCACGGTTACCGGCTATGCGAAGGAATATCTGGATGAGATTCAGAAATATACGAATTGGAAGTATGAGTTTGTAGAGATTAGTCTTAAGGATGCGTATGAAGCTTTAGCCCGGGGTGAGATCGATATTCTGCCCGGCAATCAATATACGGCAGCCAGGGCGAGTATCTATGATTATTCGACTCTAAGCACGGGCGATGACAGTACGGTTCTATGTGTTATGCCGGATAGTCGAAAATATGCTTACAATGATTTTGAGAATTACGGAGGCATGAGAGTCGGAGCGTTGAAAGGCACGATTCGGGTTAATCAAACCGTCGCTTATTTGGCAACATACGGAGTGGAAGTCAAGGTTATTTTATATGACACCGATGCCCAAACGAAAGAAGCGTTGCGAGAAGGAAGTATCGATGCGATTCTGATGGGGGCGATTCGTTGCGAAGACAAATATCGAATTTTGGCGCGAATGAATAATACTTCCTTATATTTTTGTACCAATAAGAAACGTCCGGAATTAAAAGAAGAGTTGGATAAGGCGATGACCAAGATCCATCTGGATGAACCCTATTATGAGGCTAAACTGGAAGGAAAGTATTATGGTGATATTCTTAGACAGTTTAGTTTAAACCCGGAAGAACAGAATTATATTGAAAGAGCCGGAACGATTAATGTTTCCCTTTCTAAGGACTTGGCTCCGTTAGAATACTACGATCCCAAAACGAAATCTTATAGCGGAATCAGCATCTCTTTGTTAGAGAAAATCAGTGAAACAACAGGTTTGAATTTTAACCTAGTTGAGCGGGGCGATACCGAAGATCTACAGGCAGAACTGAATGATGATTCAATTATGGTTGTAGGTACGGTAATGAAGGAAATGGCTTCCCAGTTATTTCCGGGATTAAAAAGCGTCGGTTCGACTTTAACTAATTCCTTTACGGTGGTTTCCAAGAATACCAACAAATTGAATATGGATAGTAAAGTTATCATTATTAATAGTTATCCTTATATCGAGACGCTGGCCGAAAGATCGGGATATGCGAATATTGCGTTTACTGACAGTTTTCGTAAATGTTTAGATGCGGTAAATAATGGTAAAGCGGATCTGACAATCTTACCTAATTATCGCAGCGAGGTTTTATTAAAACATCAGTATTACCAGAATTTAGAGAGCTATGAATTACCGGATTCCCAGATCACGTACAGCTTCGGAGTAAATACTAATTCCGCAGATGGTAAAATCTTATATTCAATTTTCAACAAAGCTCTACAAAACATTCCCAGCAGTGAACTAAAACAAATTCAAATCCAGAACTCGATTAAAATTAATTATGTCCCGGATTACCTAGATTATTGGTACCAATACTGGTATTGGATTGTTATTGTTTTCGGTCTGATTGGTTTAGGTGTTTTGATTACGGTTTTGAATTCTCAGAAACAACTTGCCAAAGCTAACAAGGCTACCGTGGAAGCCGCGAAAGCCAAGAATCAATTCTTTGCCCAGATTTCGCATGATCTACGGACACCTTTAAATGGGATCTTAGGTTTAAGCGAATTAGACTTGCAACGAAAAGATGTCAAAGGGACATTAAGAGATGATTTGAACAGCATTCATCATTCTGGGGAATATCTGCTCCGCTTGGTGAATGACTTATTGGAACTAGCCAGTTTAGAAAATAAAAAACTTAAGTTGGAACTTAAAGAAGTTAACGGTCCCGAATTTTTAAAAAATGTGCTGATGCTGATTCAACCCTTTGCGGATGAAAAGAAAGTTATTCTGGTTACCGATTTTACCGTGGCGCAAACTCCTAAGGTATACTTGGATTCGTTGAGAATGGAACAGATCTATATGAATCTGTTAAGCAATGCGATTAAGTTCTCCAAGCCTGGTGACCAAGTTGAATGGATGATTGTCGATTCGAAAATATCCGAAACTAAGATCATGAGTACCTGTACGATTAAGGATCACGGTTGCGGCATCAGTAAAGAATTTCTGCCCCGAATCTTTGAACCGTTTGAGAAAGATCCGATGAATAAAGGCTCGGAAACGGAGAACACCGGTTTAGGTTTAACGATTGTTAAGGAACTGGTAGAAGTAATGAGTGGTACGATTGAAGTGGAAAGTGTACCCAATGAGGGAACGACCTTCATCGTCAGGATCCCAATGAGTACGCAAAGTGAGTTCCCGGATGCTCCGAAAACGGCAATGCAATTTGCCGGCCGCAGAATCTTAGTGGCTGACGATCAACCTTTGAATCTGGAGATTGCCGCCCGTATTCTGCGTAAAGCCGGATTTAAAGTCGAGACGGTCAATGATGGCAATTATCTGGTGAAAATGTTTAAGAATTCGCCAAGTTATTATTATTCCGCTTGTTTGATTGATCTAAGAATGCCTAAAATGGATGGTTTTACCGCGGCTAAAGAGATCCGGGCTTTAAACCGGAAAGATAGTAAAACGATACCATTAATTGCGATGAGTGCGAATATTTCGGCACTAGATCAACTGAAAACGAAAGAGGCCGGAATGAATGCACATCTAGGTAAACCGATTGAGACAAAACTATTAATGGATACTTTAGCTAAATTGATTAAAGAGGGGGAATAAAATGAAAACGAAAAAACTTATTATCTTAATCTTATCTTTGGCTCTGATGTTTTTGGGTCGGTATCTACCAAGTTTACCCGGGTTATCATCGGGCGGTTCCATGGTTATCTATATCTTTATTGGAGTCTTAGTTTTATGGCTAACGACGGCGATTGATTGGCCGTCGATTTTAGTGTTAGTGGCTTTAAGCTTAGTCCCGGGTCTAAAGACTAACAGTATCTTAAGCAGTGCTTATGGAGGCAGTACCTTTGTTTTCTTAGTCTATACTTTTATCATTACTTATGCGTTGAGTAAAACTTCCATCTTAAAAAGGATTGCTTATGGTTTTATCAAGAGTAAAATTGCGGCTAAAGGACCTTGGTATTTTATCGGGGCTTATTTCGCTTCGATTTTAGTAATCGGCAGTTTTATTTCTCCGACGGTTTTATTTTTCATTTACTTGCCGATTTTAGAAGAAATCCTGAATATTTTAGAAGTTAAAAAGGGGGAGAAGTTAGGATCTTTATTAATGATGGGAACTGTCATTATGACCGCAATCTCTTCCGGTATGACTCCGATTGGCCATGTTTTCCCGATTATCGCTTTAGGTTTATACCAAACAACTTATCAGCTATCGATCAGTTATTTAGCCTACATGGGGGCGATGATTCCTACTGGGTTACTTACCGCTTTAATTACTACGCTTCTTCTTAAACTGTGCATTAGACCTGATGTTTCTAATTATAAAAAACTAGACATTAGTTCGTTGGAAGAAGTAGAGCCGCATATGCATAAAGAAGAAAAAGTTATTTTGGGAATTTTTATTCTCGTAGTTGGTTTATGGGTTTTACCTAATCTATTAACCACGATGTTACCCTCGGGAAGTATTAAACAATTCTTCGCTTCTTTAGATTCTTTAGGCACTGCCATTCCGGCGATGATTGGGACTGTTTTACTATGCATTATCAAAACTGACAATAAGCCTTTAATCACTTTGAAGGAAGCTTTCGCAAAAGGGGTGCCTTGGTCTAGTTTGGTAATGTGTGCGGCGACATTGGCTTTAGGCAGTGCAATCACGAACGCCGACTTAGGAATTACAGCTTGGATTACTTCCGGGCTAAGCCCGTTAATCGCGAAGTTGTCTCCGGCTTTGATCATGGTTTTCTTTGCGGCTTGGGCAACCATTCAAACGAATGTTTCCAGTAACATGGTTACCGCTACCGTTGTAACTACTGCCTTAATGGCCTTGGCTCCGACTTTAACCATGAACTCGATTCCCGCCTTAACGATTATGATTGGTTCTTTAGCTTCGTATGCCTTTGCGACCCCGCCGGCGATGCCCAGTGTAGCGATCGCGACTTCTTCCGGGTGGACGGATACCTGGCAGATGCTAAAGTATGGAGCTTTAGCCGGCTTAGTGTCGATTATTATCGCTAGTTTAGTCGGTTATCCCTTAGCATTATTATTGGCAGCTTAGGAATTCCGGTAGGTAATAAGGCAAATCCGGGTAAGAAAGATTGTGTTATACTTTTGGCGGAGGTAGAAACATGTTCAATCTTAACTATTTAACTAGCGTTAACGGTATTCAGGCTATCGTGGTTTTGGTAATTGCAATCATCGCGTGTTTTTTCGGCTATAAATCGTTTAAACCGATTGTCGCCATAATCTGCTTCTTCATTGGTTTAAGCGTTGGTTTAACTTGTTCCGCACAGTTCATTAATAATGTTACTTTTAATTGGATCATTGGAGCGATTATTGCGGTTATGTTAGCTTTCATCGGTTATAAAGTTGCCCATGTCGGATTAGCAATTTGGATCGGTTATGAGACTTATAAAGTGGCTAGTCAAGTATCCAGTAATTTCTGGGTTTCCTTAATAATCGGGTTAGTTATTGCTATCGTGGTGGCCTTCTTAGTTTGGAAATTCAAAAAGCCATTGATGATTGTAACCACCGCGGTGGCTGGCGGTTTCCAAATTATGACCTCAATCTTTACCATCTTCAGTCTAAGCACAATTCAATATGCTTTGATTATTTGGGCGGTTGGTTTGTTGGTTCTGATTGTTTTAGGTATGTTGTTTCAATTTGGTACGAACAAAAAAACGGTTAACTAAATTATTGATATCGTCCGTATCTTTTCCAACTTCAGGAGGTTCCATATGATTCTTGCCTTAGTTTACTTTATTATCGGTCTCTTTAATTTCTGTGGCGGTTATAAATATGCCAAGATTCAGGTCGTTGTGATGGGCATTCTGACGGGAATGTTTGGCAGTGCAATGTTACTAGAATGGTTATTTCCCTCGCTTCCGGTGTGGGTCATAATCACTGTAATCGTGGTTTGCGGAGCCTTGTTTGGGATTCTCAATCGGGTCGTCTATATTTTAGGAGTCTTTAACTGGATCTTTGGCTTAGGCGTAATCCTGCTGCATAATTTAAGTTACACCAATAGTAATATTTATCTTTGGTTAGGAATTCCGGTTGTCGTGGCGTTAATCGTCACGCTAATTTCTTTAAAGAAAGCGAAAGAACCGTTAATAATTGCGACCAGTGTTTATGGCGGTTTGGTTGCCGGCTTGATGCCGCTATATATTATAAGGATGCTACGTACTAATCAATTTTCCTTTATTTCCTTCCCGATTCAAGTTTCGCCTATCTACTTATATATTGGTTTAGGGCTAGGATTGGTATTCGCAATCCTTGGTTTAATATTACAAGTTAATTTTGCTTCAAAAGACCGATAATTTCTGACTTTTTACTATAGATTACGATTGGGTTAGTGTTGATTGTTGGCTGATTTAATGCTAGAGGGGCTGTAAAGAAACCTAAATAACAATTTAGGTATAATGCAGCCTTTTTTGTATAGCTTTTCTAGCTCTTTTGCATAAGCACTTTGCACGAGGCTTTTTAAATATTTCTGCTTTCAAATTATCTG
>JAEZBR010000031.1 GCA_023426935.1 Bacillota bacterium
GTCTAGATGTAAGAAGGATTCATCAACGGGTTTAGCCGCTTTTACTTTCGCAATCAGCGGTACCAATCTAGTCTGTAACTTCTCGAAGAATTCATCGTAACGTTTCATGGTCCAACCCGGTTCATAATCATCCAACATTCGATCATAAATGCTTAGACCGCTATGCCGATAAGAAACCATTTTCTGGGTCGCTTCAATCATCTTCTTCAACAACGGTTCGAAGATCTTATAATCTTTCTGGGCTTTAGCTTTCCGCCAAGCTTCGAAACTCTGGCCCTGTAACTCTTGGTAGGCGACATATTCTTCCTTGGGAATTGAAACAATCTTATCAATCTCTTTGGCTTCTAAGGTTAATTCGGTTTTTAATTCTTCACTTAAAGAAGGATCGTTCAGTAAATCTTTGATTAAAGAAACCATTTCCGGATCAATATGCAACGAGAAAGCTTCGCCGGCTAGATAAGCGGCTAAGTGATCCCGATATGGTGCTCCAGCGACCGGAGCAATCGTTTCTTTATCGAATTCGATGGTGGTTAACGCTAAAGAATAGGCGTTTAATTTTTCTTTCCAGGCTTTATACTCATTAATTTTTTCGTTGGTGTTCATTATTTTTCCTCACTTAGTGGCGCCATAGACATCTAGCATCGATTGAACATTTTCGGATGCGTAGACCCAATAGCCGTCTACTTCCTTGACTTCTAAATCGGTGGGTTTTTTGTCCGCATCGTAGATCCAATATGCCCCGATCTGATCGGTATGGGATCCGTTATAATCATCGATTAGTTTTTGTCCGGAGGCTTGATCCAAAACAAATAACGCGGTCGATAGACAATCGGCAATTCCGGAATATTCCGCGACGATCGTGACCGAACGATATTTATTCGCGGGCTGTAAAGTCTCCGGATCCATGATATGACTATAAACTTTTCCCCCGGAAGTATAGTAACGTTGGTAGTCACCGCTGGTTACGAAGGAGTAAGGCTTATCCGCATAGAACGTTCCGGCATTTAAGGAGGTGTTATCCGGTTCCGTGACCCCAATCGACCATTTCGTACCGTCAGGCTTATTTCCAATCAATCTGACATTTCCGCCGCCGTTAATCGCTCCCTGAGTTAAACCGTCCGCAATCAACTTCTGGGCAACTAATTCGCTGGCATAACCTTTCGCGATTCCTCCGACATCTAAGGATACTCGGGAATCACTAAGATAGACTGTACTATTTTCTTCATCGATTACCACATAATCCCAACCGTTATCAATCCTCGCGGCTTCTAATTCTTCTTGAGTCGGAACGGGCGGATTTTCATCACCCTCCGAATTGGCGGTAATTCCGGCTTCCCGGTAGGTATGCCAGATCTCCAGAACTTTACCGATTGTAATATCGAAGGCTCCATTCGATAAATCATAATATTCCTTCGCCATCTTTATCATATCGATAATCGCTTTATCGACTTTGACCGGACCGACTCCGGCATTATCGTTGATTGTCTTAATATTATTCACGCCGTCATAAGTGTTATAACGGTCAAATAACTGATTATAGTAAGTAAAATCCGTACTTAATTCTTCGAAGTACTTATCGAATTCCGTTTGAGAGGTACAATATCCGATCAAAGTTATCGAAGTATTAAATCCGATGGAGATTGAGGTATTGGAGAACTTCTGAAGAGTCTTTTTCGAACAACCCGGTAGGAAGACTAGAATACCCGCTAAAATACAACATAATAATTTCTTTTTCATATTTTCACCCGGAAAAATTATAGCATAAGGCTAAGGGGAAGAGAAAAACTAACCTTAAAATGCTAGAATAGAGTTAAGTTCAAAGGGGAATAATTTAAATGAAATTAATTCATTTAGCGGATTTACATCTAGGAAAAAGAGTCAATGAGTTTTCCTTATTGGAAGATCAAGAATATATTCTGAAAGAAATATTAAACATTGTCGATGCCGAAAAAGCCGATGGCGTAATAATCGCAGGTGATGTCTACGATAAATCTTTGCCCAGTACCGAAGCGGTGACGATGTTCGATGATTTTTTAGTCAGTCTGGCCTCAAGAAAACTACCGGTCTTTATTATCGCCGGGAATCACGATTCCCCGGAACGATTAGCGTTTGGGAATCGCTTAATTGATCTTAGCGGGATCCATATCTCTTCGGTATTTGATGGTAAGGTAAAGAATTATCAGCTTAAGGATGAAGAAGGTCCTATAAATATTTATTTATTACCTTTTATTAAACCGGCTAATGTCCGTGCAATCTATCCGGACGAAAAGATCGAATCCTACGATGATGCGTTAAAGGTGGTTGTTAAGAATATTAATTTAGATAAAACCCAACGTAATATTTTAGTTACGCATCAATTCATCACCGGGGCCCAACGCAGTGACTCAGAAGATCTCTTTGTTGGCGGATTAGATAATATCAGTGCCGAAGTATTCAAAGACTTTGATTATGTCGCTTTAGGACATATTCATCGGCCTCAGAATATCCAAAAAGATCTTATTAGATATTGCGGCAGTCCTTTAAAGTATTCTTTCTCGGAAGCGAAGTATGATAAATCGGTAACCTTGATTGAATTAGGTAAAAAAGGCGATTTAAATTTGAGTACCGTACCTTTGGTTCCTAAGCATGATATGAAAGAAATAAAAGGGACATATGATGAATTAACTAAAAAAAGTTTCTATGATAATACAAGTTACCAGAATGATTACCTGCATATCACTTTAACTGATGAAGAAGAAGTGTCTGAAGCGATCGGTAAATTAAGATCGGTTTATCCTTATTTAATGAAGCTAGATTATGACAATCAAAGAACGCAAACCAATCAGGAAATTAAGGCGGTGGATGTTGAGCATAAATCGCCATATGAACTTTTTTCCGAGTTCTATGAGAAACGCAATAATCAACCTATGAGTGAACAACAGAGTAAATATCTTAATAAGGTAATTGAAGATATCTGGAAGGAGGAAGACTAATGCGACCGCTTAAACTAGTAATGAGCGCCTTCGGATCATATAGTGAGAAGACGGTCATCGACTTTACTAAACTAGGTACTAATGGACTATATCTAATCACCGGCGATACCGGGGCAGGAAAGACAACAATTTTTGATGCGATCACTTTTGCGTTATACGGAAAAGCCAGCGGTGAGAATCGGGATCCCAAGATGTTACGCAGTGAGAATGCGGATTCAAAAACACCTACGGAAGTCGAATTGACTTTCAGTTATCAGAATAAGGAATATTTTATTAAACGTAATCCTGAATATCAAAGAAGAAAGCATAATAGTGAAGGTATGACGACTGAGAAAGCCAATGCGGAATTAAAGTATTCAAACGGCAAGATCGTTACTAAGCAGAATGACGTGAATAAAGCGGTCATTGAGATTATGGGTATCGATTATAATCAATTCGTTCAGATCGCGATGATTGCCCAAGGTGATTTTTTAAAATCGTTACTCGCTTCGACCGATGAACGTAAGAAAATCTTCCAGAAGATTTTTAAGACGGAACCTTACCAAGAACTTCAGGAACGTTTAAAGGAAGATGCTGGCAGTTTAAGTACTACCCTTAAAGAGATACATTCCGGGGTTAATCAATACATCCAAGGCATTCTTTGTGATAAGGAAAGTGTTTTAAGTATCGAGGTGGAAAAAGCTAAGAATAGTGAATTACCGACTGATGAAGTATTATCTCTTCTCGAAGAATTAATAAAGACGGATAGTATTTCTTTACAAAAGAAAAATAATGAAGAAACAAAAGTTGATGAAGAATTAGAAACAATCAATAAGAAATTAACGAAAGCCGAAGAACAGGATAAGACTAAGAAGTCATTGGATGATGCCAAAAAGGCATTGTCTCTAGCAACTCCAAAATTAGAGAGCTTAAAACAAAAACTCGCAGTAGAGAAAGGTAAACAACCGGAAACAGAGAAACTAAGTAAACAGCTGGTTTTAATTACGAATGAACTGCCGCAGTATACCGAATTTACTAATAAGGAAAAAGAATTACGAGAGCTTGTGACTTCACTGACGAAATTGTCAGTGGATTTAACTGCTAACCATGAAAATTTAGAAACTGCGAAGAAGAATTATAAACTACTTAACGACGAAAACGATTCTTTAAAATCAATCAATGAGGATAAATTAAAGCTGTTAAATCAGAAAAAAGAATTAGAACAGAAACAGCAGCAGCTTCAGAAATTAAACGAAGACAATGATGAATTGTTGGAAGTTAAAAAAGAATTAATGGAAGCTCAGGATTGTTATAAAAAAGAGTATAACAATTTCGAGGAATTAAGTAAGCGATACGAACAACAGAATAAACTATATCTCGATGAACAAGCCGGGATTCTGGCGGAGGACTTAAAGGATAATATTCCTTGTCCGGTCTGCGGTTCTTTAGAACATCCTCATCCGGCTAGTAAATCCGCCAAAGCTCCAACGAAAGAGATCCTCGACGGTTTAAAGAATGAGGTCGCGGATAGTGATAATAAGTGTAGTGCGGCCAGTAACAAAGCGGCTAATTTAAAAGGATCAGTAGCTACCAAAGAGAGTTCATTGAAAAAAAATGCCGAAAGTTTAAAGATTCCTTTTGAACAAATCGCTAAGGTTATTAAAGAATTATCTAAGGTGAACGACAATGAATTAACTAACTTAAGTAATAAATTAAAGGAAGTAGAAACTAAAGTGACTAGGAAAGCTGAGTTAGAAAAGAAGCTACCGGCAATGGTCGAGTCAATCGATAATTTAGATAAGAGAGTTAATGATGCGGAAAAACAACTAGAAGTTAAAAAGACCGAGAAAAAGTCGCGGGAAGAAGAGATTAATAAACTAAGCAAGACCTTAAGATTTTCTAACGAAGAAGCCGCAAAGCAAGAGCTTAAAAATCTGGAGAATAAACAGAATGAATTAAAGAATTCCTTGGAGAAAGCGCTGAATGATTTTAATGCGCAGACGAATAATGTTTCGGCACTTCAAGGAGAGATTAAGGCGGCTGAACAATTACTCAAATCCGGCGAAATTATCGATGTTGTTGGCTTAAGTACGAAAAAGCAGCAGTTAACAGATAATAAAGCTGCATTGAAAGAACAGGCAAGAGTAATCGGCAATAGGATCGAGAACAATCAGAATAATCGCACCAATATCAAGAATAAAGAAATAGCGTTGGTCAAGACCGAGAAACAATGGCAGATGGTCAGTTCTTTATCCGATACCGCCAACGGTAAATTAACCGGCAAAGAGAAAATAATGTTGGAAACGTATATTCAGATGAATTACTTTGACCGCATTATTAATAAAGCAAACCGGCGGTTAATGATTATGTCATCCGGACAATATGAACTCAAGCGTCATGATGAAGATAATAACTTAGTAAATCAGATCGGCTTGGATCTTGACGTTATCGATCATTATAACGGCAATCATTACCGCAGTGTTAAGACCTTATCCGGTGGAGAATCATTCAAAGCTTCTTTATGTTTAGCCTTAGGTCTTTCGGATGAAATTCAGACTTCGGCGGGCGGAATCCGGTTAGATACGATGTTTGTGGATGAAGGCTTCGGTTCCCTAGACGATGATTCTTTACAGCAGGCCTTAAAAGCGTTAGTGGATCTTTCGGAAGGAAATCGCCTTGTCGGGATCATTTCCCATGTCAGTGACTTAAAAGACCAGATCGATAAACAGATCATCGTAACTAAGACGCCAACTAAGGGAAGTAAGGTTGAAATAATTAATTAATCTATCAGTAAACAATCGTGGTGCTAAGAAATGGCCTATTTCCTAGTGAATCGTGATTCATTCAGTAATAAATGACGTATAATCCGCTCAGTTTTGGGATATTTTTCTTCATCTTTCTTAACTCTTA
>JAEZBR010000032.1 GCA_023426935.1 Bacillota bacterium
TAAGAGTTAAGAAAGATGAAGAAAAATATCCCAAAACTGAGCGGATTATACGTCATTTATTACTGAATGAATCACGATTCACTAGGAAATAGGCCATTTCTTAGCACCACGATTGTTTACTGATAGAACAATTAAACGTTTATTGGGTTATCTGAAAGTCTATCGGAGCCAACTAATCATCGTCACAATCTGTATACTGTTATCGGCCTTAGCATCGGCCGCTTCTTCAATGTTTCTACAAACCTTGATCGATGATTATATTGTACCGTTGATCGGAGTTACTAATCCGGTCTTTACTACTTTGCTTAAAACCTTAGCGATTATCGGGGTCATCTATTTAATCGGTACTCTAGCTAATTTAGTTTATAACCGAATGATGGTCACAATTGCCCAAGGTACCCTAAAAACAATCCGCGATGAGATGTTCAGTAAGATGCAGCATTTACCCGTCAAGTATTTCGATACGCATACCCATGGTGAGATTATGAGTTTATATACCAACGATACCGATACTTTAAGACAGTTGATCGCTCAATCATTATCGCAGATGGTCTCTTCCATCTTTACAATCGTCGCCGTCTTTTGTTGCATGCTATATTTGAGTATTTGGCTGACTCTGGTAGTTGTGGTCGTCATGTTCTTTATCCTGCAAGTCGTAAAAATTGTTGCTAACAAGAGCGGCAAGTATTTCGTTGAGCAACAAACCACACTAGCGGATTTGGATGCTTATGTCGAAGAAATGGTTAACGGTCAGAAAGTAATCAAAGTGTTCTGCCATGAAGAAACATCTAAGCAAGAAATGAATACTAAAAATTCCGCTTGGATCTATAGTGCTAAAAATGCGAACGGACATTCTAATGCGATGATGCCGATGATGAATGCTTTAGGTTATGTTCAATATGTAATCATCGCCGTCTTAGGCGCTTATATGGCAATCGCAAAAGTGACAAATCTAGGAATATTCGGCACTAATGTATTGACGCTGGGAATGTTAGCTTCCTTCCTCACTTTATCCCGCAATTTCACCAATCCGATTTCTCAAATTGCAAATCAGTTCAATTCAATCATTACCGCCTTAGCTGGGGCAACAAGGATCTTCACTTTTATGGATGAAGTCCCGGAAGTCGATAATGGCTATGTCACTTTGGTTAAGGTCAAAGAAGAGAATGGCGAACTAATTGAAACAAGCGACCAGACTAATCTTTGGGCATGGAAACATCCGCACAGTGATGGAACCTTAACCTATACTAAGCTAGAAGGACGGATTGTGTTAGACCATGTGGACTTCTCTTATGTCCCGGGTAAACAGGTTCTATATGATATTACTTTATATGCCGAGCCCGGCCAAAAGATTGCTTTCGTCGGAGCGACCGGTGCCGGTAAAACAACCATTACCAATCTGATCAACCGTTTCTACGATATCGACGACGGGAAGATCCGTTATGACGGAATCAATATCAATAAGATTAAGAAAGCCGATTTAAGAAAGAGTTTGGGAGTCGTCTTGCAGGAAGTAAATCTCTTCACCGGAAGTGTCATGGAGAATCTTAAGTATGGTAACCAGAACGCAACCGATGAAGAATGTATTGCCGCCGCCAAACTGGCGAATGCCGATTCGTTTATCAGAATGCTGCCTCAGGGATATAATACGATTCTTAAAGGCGACGGTTCGGGTTTATCACAAGGTCAAAGACAATTATTATCCATTGCTCGGGCTGCGGTCGCTAATCCTCCGGTTATGATTCTTGATGAAGCAACTTCTTCAATCGATACCCGAACCGAGAAAGTGGTACAGAATGGGATGGATAAATTAATGAAAGGCCGAACGACCTTCGTCATTGCGCATCGTCTCTCTACCGTTATGAATTCCGACGTAATCATGGTTCTCGATCATGGTCAAATCATCGAACGCGGAAATCACGATAGTTTAATCGCTAAGAAAGGCACCTATTATCAGTTATATACCGGAGCCTTCGAATTAGAATAACAAGCACTAAAAACTTCGAGTCACATCGAAGTTTTTTAGTTCTTGTATTAATTAACCCCTAAATAGCACAAGACAAATAAAAAAACCACGCATTTCGTGGTTAATTACTCATTGGAGCGGGTGACGAGAATCGGACTCGCGTATGCAGCTTGGAAGGCTGCCGTTCTACCATTGAACTACACCCGCAAGACTAGTGGTGACCCGTGGGCGATTTGAACGCCCGACCCCCTGATTAAAAGTCAGATGCTCTACCAACTGAGCTAACGGGTCAGGATGTAATAAGACTGGCTGGGACACCTGGATTCGAACCAGGGTGATGACAGAATCAAAATCTGTTGCCTTACCACTTGGCTATGTCCCAATTTAAGTGGTGGGGAGGGGCAGATTCGAACTGCCGAACTCGTGAGAGAGCTGAGTTACAGTCAGCCGCATTTAGCCTCTTTGCTACCTCCCCGATAAAGCTGGTGCCGGGTATAGGACTTGAACCTACAACCTACTGATTACAAGTCAGTTGCTCTACCAATTGAGCTAATCCGGCATGGTCGTAAGTCCTTTATTAAAAATGGTGGAGGTTGAGGGGCTCGAACCCCCGACCCTCTGCTTGTAGGGCAGACGCTCTCCCAACTGAGCTAAACCTCCATCGTGCGTTTAACGCGCTTAAAAAATATAACATATATTGGAGACCATCGTCAATACATTTAGGAAAATAACCCATTAAAAATTCGCTTAATCTCTTGGTTTAGACCTTATTAAATGCAAATTTGGAAAATAATAAGGACCGGTAGCGTGTTATAATTTAGGCTGAAAGGAACCTAGCCCTATGAAGATCTACAACTCTCAGGTATTAAATCATCAGCAACGCTTCTGGGTAGCTCTGGTCGTGGGCTTAATTTCCGCGATTGGTCTAGCCTTTGTCTACGCTTGGCTGAGCAACATTTTATTTTTAGAATTAGAAGTATTATATATCGGCATCGGTTGGCTGATCGGCATGATTATTCAAAAAGTCGGACGGGGTGTGCAAGTTAGGTTCCAAGTCATGGCTGCGTTATTAACGATTTTATGTTTTGTCTTAGGCGATATGATGACAACGATGGGTTATAGCATTCTCTTTAACCCTAACAGTTGGTTTATCGCCTTTAGATATGTAGCTGGTAGCCTATTTGGACTAAGTCTTTCGGCTTTATTGCGTTTAGCGTTTAGAATTGCCGGAATTGTGCTTAGTTATCAGAATGGGAGATTTTTCTAATGTACTATCGGGACACTTGGCTCGATATTGACTTAGACGCTTATAAGGCTAATTTGGATTACTACCGAAATAACACTGATAAGAAATTAATTCTCATACTTAAAGCGAATGGCTATGGTCATGGCGATACGATGATGGCGAAATACGCCTTGAAATCGGGCTATGATTTTTTTGCGGTTTCTTCCTTAGATGAAGCGATGCATTTGCGAAAAAACGGGATTACCGGGGAAATCTTAATTCTCGGTTATACCGCCGCGAAGTATGCAGCGATAGCGAAAGAAAACGATATTACTTTATGTGTTCCCTCTTTGGATTTTGTGAATGAGCTTACGGAGACCGAAGGTTTGAAGGTTCAGATTAAACTAGATACCGGAATGAATCGAATCGGCTTAAGAACGGCCGAAGAACTTAAAAAGGCGCTTGAAGCTTTAGAAAATAAAAAAGTTCAGATTACCGGAATCTTTTCTCATTATGCCGCATCGGATTGCGCGGATGAGAAGTATTCCCAGCTCCAATTCGCAAAGTTTAAAGAACTGGTTCAGGGCAGCAATTATTCTTTCCCCATGATTCATCTGGCGAACACCGACGGAATCGAAATGATGCCGGAAGATTTTACCAATACGATGCGTTTAGGTTTAGGAGCTTACGGTTATTCTTCGTTCAAGACTTTAAATCCCTGTTTATCTTTATATACCAAGATTGCCATGATCAAAAAAATCGAACCGGGAACGTTAGTTAGTTACGGTTGTCATTACCAAGCTAAGAAAGCCGAATGGTTAGCGACTTTGCCAATTGGTTATGCGGATGGTTTCTGGCGTAAAAACACCGGAAGAAAGGTTTATGTCAACGGAGAATATGGCACAATCGTCGGTAGTATCTGTATGGATCAGATGATGGTAGTTTTACCACATTATTATCCAGAGAATACCACCGTGGAATTAATCGGTGAACACTTGAAATTAAAAGAAATGGCATCCGAATTGGAGACCATTCCTTATGAAATCTTAGTTGCTTTAACCGATCGGATCACCAGAGTTTACTCAAAGAACAAGCAAATCATCCTAAGTGAGAACCAACGTTTCCCTAAACTATAATAAAGGCGAAGTTATTTTTAGAATAATCTGTAACAATCTTTGCCATAGCGGTAATTCTTTACACCATTCTAATGTGATTTGACGGCTGACTTTCAGAGTATCCTCAAAGTCGGCTTTCATTTTCTTGATTGCGGCAGAGTGATAGACCCAAACTCCGTTTTCGAAGTGATGATACAACGAACGGTAATCTAAGTTGATGGTGCCGCAGGTCATTACTTCGTCATCGGAAATCGCATTCTTAGCGTGAATAAAGCCAGGGGTATATTCATAGATCTTAACCCCGGCGCTAATTAATTCCGGATAGTAAGAACGGGTTATTAAATACGCATATTTTTTATCGTCCGAGATGCCGGGAGTAATAATCCGCACATCGACGCCACTTTTGGCGGCTAGCTTTAACGAAGTCAATAATTCATGGTCGATGATTAAATACGGCGTTGAAATCCAGAAATATTTCTCCGCATGATCAATCATATTCATATAGACGGATTCCCCGATTAATTCCTGATCCAGCGGATTATCCGCATAGGGGCTGACAAAGCCACCGTTAAGGGAACTGAAGGATTCAGGATGATAACGATACGGCGTATAACGGGAAAAATCCGAATGGATCTTCTTGGTAAAATCCCAATTTTCTAGAAAGATTACGGTTTCATTCCAGACGGCTTCTCCAACTAGTTTGATGGCACTGTCTTTCCAATGACCGAACTTAACGATCTTATTGATATATTCATCCGCTAAATTAAAGCCGCCGGTATAACCGATGGTCCCATCGATGACGACAATTTTACGATGATCGCGATAATTATGATCGACCGTTAAACGTGGATTGAACGGATTAAATACCGCACAGTCAATTCCTAGCGATTCTAAAGTCTTATCGTAACGGTAAGGCAAATACTGAGCGGTACCGATATCGTCATACATGAAGCGGACTTCGACACCTTCCTTGGCTTTTTCAATCAATAATTCTCTAACTGTGTCCCACATTTCCCCGGGTTTGATAATGAAGAATTCAATGAAGATAAAATGCTGAGCTTTTTTGAGATCTTCCAATAAACTTTCATACACGCTCTCACCGCTAGGAAAATAAGTAACCTTCGTATTGCGATGAACCGGTAATTTTGTCGTGCGATAAATATACTCGGATTCATGGTAACGTTTAAGATTTTCTTTCTTTAATAATTCCGATACTTCTGGATCCTGAATATGTAATTCTCGGGTTTTAGCCATCGAGACTTCCATCGATTTAAGATAATGTTTATGAACATCGTTATTACCGCAGAAGAGATAAAACGGAACCCCGAATACCGGCATTAGCGCTAAGAGGAAAACAAAAGGCAGTTTGGTTGAAGGACTGCCGGGCTTATTAAAGATATAGATAACCAAAACAATCGCAATGATCCAAAGAATGACTTGAACCGCGACCAAATAATTATTCAGATAAATCAAAAGAATCAGATAGAAAGCAATCTGAATCAAGAGTAGTACACTGACAATGAATACCCGACTGGTTAAAGGTTTTAATAATTTAGTCAGCCATTTCATCTTACGACTTTATCCTCCCATTAATAATATACTCTTAATAAACGTTGATTGAAACCGGTCGTAATCTCATTGGGAATCGTTCCGCATTTATCGGCCATCTCTCTAACGGTAATCGTCTGGTCACCTTGTTTACCGATCAGAACGACTTCATCGAAAAGCTTTACCTTATCTAAGCCGGTTACGTTTACACACAATTGATCCATGGAGATTCGTCCGATGATCGGACACCGGACTCCTTGAATCAAGACTTCACCGGTCAGATAATTGCGCGGCACCCCATCCCCATAACCAATCGGAATCGTCGCGACTTTTAAATCGGAACCGGCTTTATAGATCCGACCGTAGCCAATCGTCTGATCCTGAGGTAAGATATCGATTTTCTCGATTTGCGATAATAAACTGAAAGCTTCTTCCCGAACATAAGGATGTTTCATTTCACCGCTATCATAACCCCAGAATAAAATTCCCGGTCGGCAATAATCGTAGTCGGCTAAAAATTCCGGATAATTGACAATCGCGGCTGAAGCGGCGAGGTGGGTAACCCCGGGATTTATCCCCTGTTCCCGCGCTTTGGTTAACCAGCGGTCAAAACGAACTTTCTGTTGTTTGGTAAATTCGATATCTTCCGGTTTATTGCTGTCCGCCACCGCAAAGTGGGAGAAACAACCGATCAGTTCCAATTCCGGACAACCAATTACTTTTTTCAATTCAGCCAGATCATATTCATCACTGATTCCTAACCGGTGCATGCCGGTATCGATCTTTAGTTGAATCTTGATCGGCTGACCGCATTGATCCGCATATTTAATTAATTCTTTGGCATATTCGACATCGCCGACCGTCTGAATCAGCTCATCAGCGACTAACCGGTCAAATTGGTAAGGTAAGGTATGCGATAAAACCAAGATATCCCCCCGAATGCCGCCTCTTCTAAGACCGATTGCTTCATAACAACAGGCAACCCCAAAACAATCGACCCCAAGGTCGCTTAAAGTCCACGCTTCCTGAACACTGTCTAAACCGTATCCGTCACATTTGACGATGGCGATCATACCGGTCTTCTCTGGCAGAAATGTTCTTAAGTTTTGATAGTTATTGGTTAAGATTTCTTTATCGATCGCTAACCAAGCCCGATGTTTTTCTTCACTCATTATTAACCTTCCGTAGCCGCATCGACTAAATAACGAATTACCTCTTCAAACGGATGACCGGCTTTAGCCATCATCGTCGGGAAACGGGAATTGCCGGTGAAACCTGGAATCGAATTCAATTCATTCAGGTATACTTTTTTATCGACTACGAAACAATCGACTCTGGCCATGCCTTTACAATCCAAGCCTTTATAGATTGTTGTCGCTAAAGCGTTCAATTCCTTAACGGTCTTGGGAGAAATCCGGGCCGGAACATGGATTACGCTGGTCTTGGGCGTATACTTTTCTTCAAAATTAAAGAAATCATCCTTCATTTCGATCTCATCGTTAAGACCGATTACGATACTATGATTATTACTCATCACCGCACAACCGACTTCGAATCCTTTCATAAACTCTTCAATGATTAGCTTACAGTCATACCGATAAGCATCCTTTAAACCTTCGAGGAATTCCGTTTCGTTATTGACCTTGGAAACCCCATAACTACTACCGGCATTGCAAGGTTTGATGATGCAAGGTAAGCCTAATTCTTTTTTAACCTGATTGAACAATTTATGAGAATCCCGCTGCTCATTCTGACGGACACATAGCCATTTTGCCATTGGAACCTTAAGATGATCGGCGACGATATGGGTATATTCTTTATCCATACATAACGCGCTGGAAGTCATGCCGCAGCCTACGCAAGGAATCCCGGCTAATTCACAAGCGGCCTGAACGGTTCCGTCTTCGCCATGCGTACCATGCAAAATGGGGAAAACGACATCGACTTTTTTAATTCTAAGCAGTTTCTTATCGTGAATGATAAAGCCATGATCCTTAGGATCTAAGCTTAAGGTTGCCGGCGTAATCTTTCCTTTTAACCAATGATCGTGTTCAATTTCCTCAATCGAACCTTGATAGTAATACCAGTTTCCTTTCGGACTAATCCCAATCAAAGTCAGGGCATAATCTTTGGGCATCTTTCTTAAAGCCGAACTTGCCGAATGCAAGCTGACACTGTATTCCGATGACTGCCCGCCAAACAAGACCGCAACTTTTAATTTACTCATGATTTTTCTCCTCCAGTGAATTGACTACTTCATCCAACTTAACCGCTCGGGATGCTTTGATTAAAATTACCCGCGGTTCTTTAATGATAACACTTAGTTGACTTAAGAGACTTTCCAGGTCGGTAAAATGTTGAATTTTTAAGCCCGGATGTTGTTTAAGGGCACCTTCTTTGATTAATTCGGCTTTATCGCCGATCGTCCATAGTTGTTCTAATTCCTTGAACTCCCCTTTATCACCGATCTCGCGATGTAACTGTTCACTCTTTTCGCCTAAACCATACATATCCCCAATGATCGCAATTTTAGGTTGTTTCGAGGGATAATTATTTAACATTTCCAAGCTGGCGACTAAACTGCCGGGATTGGAATTATAAGTTCCGTCGATGATTAAACTCTTTCCGATCTTTTTAAGATCTTCCCGATGTCCGGTGATTTTAACTTTCTCGAAACCTTTTTCGATTTCCTGAGGTGTTTCCCCCAGCGCATTACCGCAAATGATTGCGGCTAAGGCGTTATTAATTTCATATTCCCCGAAGAACGGAATTTTATACTCAAAGTCTTCCATATTTGTCGTAAAGGCTAAACCGCTTGATAAGTAGTGATATGATTTAACTTTCAGATTGCCGATTTTCACACCGTAACTTACCATTCGTTGTTTTAACGGGTGAGCCTTGGCATATTCTGCCAATAAGGGTGTTTCCGCGTTATAAATCAATAACCCCTTCTCATTGAGCCAATGGGTGATTTGGTACTTCTGCTGACAGATTGCTTCCAGACTGCCGAAATTATCGATATGCGATTCGGAGATGCTAGTGATAACCGCCACATCCGGTTTAACAATCTCACCCAAGAGATCCATCTGTCCGAAGTTATCGATTCCCATCTCGATCACCGCAACTTTGGTCGAACGGTCTAAACTTAAAATTGTTAAAGGCAGTCCGATCTCATTATTTTGATTACCCGCAGTTTTCTGAGTCGGATAACCTTGGGCCGCGACTTCGGCGATCAGATCCTTGGTGGTGGTCTTACCGGAAGAACCGGTAACCCCGATAAAAGTCGCCTTTAAAGTCTGACGATAACTCTTCGCCAATTTTATCAAGGCTTCATAAGTATTCTTCACAATAATTAAAGGAACATTCATTGGCCGATGAGGCTGATCGGCCTGCCATAAAGAAGCGACCGCTCCTTGGCCGATAACGGAAACGACAAAATCATGACCATTAACTCTTTCGCCATTCAACGGAATAAACAATCTTCCGACATTGACTTTGCGGGAATCAATCGTTACCCCATTGATTGTTTTCAAGGTATCGATATTTAAAACTTCGACCGGTTCTACGGCCGCAATCACTTGTTGCAAGGTATAATCAATCATTCGTTATTTCCATAAGCCTGAGTTATTTTCTTTAGCTTCCCTTTCCGCTTGCTTCAATTCTTTATTATAACGGTAATCCCCATATAAATAGGCAACTTCGACATAACCTTCTTTAACTAATTCTTCCTGTAACAACTGATCGTCAACATATACCCAAACTAGATCTCGGCCATATTTATCCTGCTGATCCGCTTTAGGATCGTAGGCCAATTCAATCTTCTTAGCGTTGGTCAATAACTGACAGGTCTGTTGCTGAGCTTCTAAGGCCCCGGGTTCCGGGTCATTCTCTTCTTGATTGACTTCCGGAGCATCAATCGCTAAAAAGCGCGCCTTATGCTTACTGCCTCCATAATTAAACCAAGCGGTATCCCCATCCACACATGAAGATAAAGTTACCGCAAACTTATCTTCGGCTAAATGAGATGGTGAATAATACTGCAGAAAAATGACACTACCGATTAATAGTCCGACAACAACTAAACTACTAATCAAAATTCTCCAGGTTCTCTTTTTCATCTCGGTAATATTATACTCATCACGCTTATAATTGCCAAATCACTAATTTATTTTCTCGATAAACCATTTATTGTTCTCTAAGAAAAGATACCGCCAGGCGGAATGAATCCGACAGGTATAGCGGACCCCGGCCCCACCGCTCTTCATGGAAGCGGCTAAACAGACCTGCGTAATCTTATCGATGCTGTAACTTTTTTCATTATCCCCGATAATATATAAAGGTCTGATGTGCCCGGAACGATAGTGCACACAGATAACTTTTACTAGCTGTTTCATCAGTGAAAGAAACTTTCCGGATGAATCACATGTTCATTCTTAGGATCAAAGTCACTTAGTTGGCTATTGCTGGCTAGTAAACCGGTCTTAATACTTCGAAATCCAAAGCGCCGCTTAATCTGATCAATCGTAACTTCCAAAGCCAATTGCTGATCCCGCTTAGTCTGATCGACGAAAAGATTCAACTGCTGATCCTGTTGGGAAGAAACTAAATCGAACGCTTTTATCCCTAAACTTCTTAACGGAACGGAAAAATCATAATACTTCAGGATTGTTTTTAAACCCTGGCTCCATAATTCCTTTCCACAAGCACTGGGCAAATTCAGAATCACTTGATGTCCATCGCCATGCAATTCATTATCCCGCCAATAGACGGCTATTTTTCGGGCCTGATAATTCTGATCCCGTAAGCGGGCAGCAACACTTTGGGCTAAGACATATAAAACAATCTTAAGATCATCCAAAGAAACTAAATCCTTTTTCGTCGTTACCGAATTACCCAGTGATTTAACCGGGACTTTCTCTCCCCAGTAACGAACCGGAGAATGTTCATACCCATTGGCGAATTCCCATAAGGTCAACCCGTTCTTACCGAACATTCCTTTTAAAAGATCCGGAGGCAACTTAGCCAACTGACCGATGGTTCTGACCCCGATACTATGTAACTTATACTCACTGGATCGCCCGACATATAAGAGATCACCGATCGGTAAAGGATCGACAATCTGGGCTTTATCTTCTCTGCTGATGATTGTGGTCGCATCCGGTTTCTTATAATCCGAACCTAACTTCGCAAAGATCTTGTTATAACTGACTCCGACGGAAGCCGTGATTCCTAATTCAAATTTGATCCGTTTCCGGATCTCATCCGCAATCTTTTCCCCATTGCCGAATAACTTCGAACACCCGCTGACATCCATCCAAGCTTCATCAATCCCGAAAGGTTCAATTAAATCCGTATAATCCTTCATGATGCCTCTAACCCGATTGGAAAAGATTAAATACCGGGAAAAGTTTGGCGGAATAATGACTAAATCGGGACATTTACCTCTGGCTTCAGCCAAGGTTTCTCCGGTCATAATCCGATATTTCTTCGCTAATTCATTCTTCGCTAAGATAATCCCATGCCGATCTTCGATTCGACCGCCGACAGCTAAAGGACGATCGCGGAATTCAGGATGATAAAGGGCTTCTACGGAAGCATAGAAGCCATTCAGATCACAATGCAAGATCGTTCTTTCCATCTTTTTACTCCTTCTTTAAGTCCATAATATCGCCTACTTGAATTTAATTCAAGTTGAGAAATAAGTAAATCATGAAACAATTTTCATTGATTTATGAAAACAATGTGACATTTTACTGAAAATAATTGTTGACATTATGAAAACGCAAGTTATACTTAATTTATATTTTTTCTGGGAGGGAAAAACATGAAAAAAGGTAAACTATTAGCAGTATTGCTTACCGCCGCTTGCTTACTATCTGCCTTATCCGGATGCGGATCTAGCAATAGTGGTTCTACAACGGCAAATGCCAATGTCGTGTTGGCCTTCGATACCGATATCCTTAGTATGGATACCAAGGTTGCCACGGATGGCACGTCATTCAGTGCTCAGGACATGGTCATCTCCGGATTAACGAAATTATCCGCTGATGGTGTGGTCGAACCTGAATTGGCAAAGAGTTGGGATATTTCCGAGGATGGAATGACTTACACCTTCCATCTTGAAGATGCTAAATGGTCTAACGGTACTAAAGTTACCGCTAACGATTTCGTCTTTGGCTGGAGACATTTAGTCGATCCGGCGTTAGCTTCCGAATATTCCTTCATTATGGATACGATTCACGTTAAGAATGCAGCCGATGTTACTTCCGGTGCCTTACCGTTAACGGATTTAGGCGTTGAAGCAACTGATGACACGACCTTCGTCGTTCATCTGACGCAGCCATGCGACTTCTTATTAAGTTTAATGGCGTTCCCGTCATTCTTCCCGGTCAATGAAGCGTTCTACACCGAAAAAGGTGATCAATTCGCTTTAACGGCTGAGAATGTCTTGGCTTGCGGACCTTATACGATGACGACTTGGTCAGCAGGTAATGAATATGTCTTCACTAAGAATCCTGATTATTTCAAAGCTGATGAGATTAAGGCTGAAACCGTAACCTTCAAGTATATTCAGGATACCCAATCCGCTCTATTGTCTTATGAGAACGGTGATGTCGATTTCGTTAAATTATCCGGTGAATTAGTTGATTCCTACAAAGGTAAAGATGGTTATACGAATCGTTTAGCCGGTTATATGTGGTATCTGTCAATCAATTACACCAATTCGAAGTTTGTTCAGGGTGGAAATTTAGCTAAAGCAATGTCCTTGGCAATCGATCGGGATACGCTATGCAACGATGTCTTAAAAGATGGTTCCGTTTCGGCTCAAGGTATTATTCCGGTTAAGTTAGCTACCGGTCCGGATGGAAAAGACTATCGGGAAACTGCCGGTCAGGTCTCCAGTTTCGATGCTACCAAAGCTGCTGAATACTATGCAGCCGCCGTTAAAGAAAATGGTGGTCAGGATTATACCATCGAATTACTATATGAGGACTCCGATGTTTCCAAGAAAGTAGCTGAACAGTTACAGAATATGTTACAGACTAATTGCAAAGGCTTAACGGTTACGTTGAATTCCAAGCCAAAGAAATCCAGACTTGATTTAATGCAGCACCAAGAATATGAAGTTGCTCTAACCCGTTGGGGTCCGGATTATGCTGACCCAGAGACTTACATGGATCTATTCTTATCCTCCAACTGGTCTAACAACAATGGCCGTTATAGCAGCACCGCTTATGATGCTCTAGTAAATGCCGCTGATGCTAACGCGGATTCGGAAGAACGTTGGCAGCAGTATAAAGATGCTGAAAAAGTTTTGATTGAAGATGCAGCCGTCATTCCGGTTTATCAGACTGGTGACGCCTTAATGATCAATCCGAAAGTCACGGGTATTCGCTTCCACGCTGCCGGAGTTGATTGTTATCGTTATATGGTATCGACGAAGTAATTAATATTGTCTATCACTAAAACATAAGAGCGAGTGATCGCTCTTATGTTTATCTTAATCTTCAAGGGAGGAGTCTTATGTCAAAATATATCATTAAACGGGTCTTGATTTCGCTGGCAACCTTAGTGGTAATCCTTTTTGTATTATTCCTGATGCTAAAATTTATGCCCGGCACCCCATTCAACGATGAGAAACTGACCGTCACGCAGAGAACTTTACTCTATGCCAAATATGGTCTAGATAAACCGTTCTTCGTCCAGTTCGGTAACTATTTTATGAATATGTTAAAGGGTGATTTCGGTCTGTCTTACGTTATTAACAAGAATTTCCCGGTGGCTTCTTTAATTTGGCCCCGATTAGGTCTATCCATCCGGATTGGCTTACAGGCGATGTTACTAGGCTCCTTAATCGGAATGTTACTAGGAATCGCTGCGGCTTTAAAACATAACACTTGGGTAGATACCTTATGTTCCGTCGTTTCGGTCATGGGTGTTTCTATTCCTTCGTATGTTATCGCTTTACTCTTAGCTTATTTTATCGGTTTCAAATTAAAGTGGTTTCCGATTCTTTATTCCGCCAGTAAGGTCACTTCTTCAACAGTCTTACCCACGATTGCGCTTTCGATTTTCCCCATCGCCAATATTGCCCGCTTCACGCGTTCGGAATTGATCGACGTTATGAGCTCGGATTATATTCTTCTAGCTCAATCCAAGGGAATTAAAACTTGGAAATTGGTCTTGAAGCATGAATTAAGAAATGCGTTTATTCCGATCATTACGGTCATGGGACCCCTGCTAGTCGATCTCTTAACCGGTTCGATGGTCATCGAAAAGATCTTCGCGATTCCCGGTATCGGTTCCCTAATGGTCAATGCGATTACCAACAATGATTACAATGTTGTCTTGGGCACGGCGTTTATTTATTCCCTGATGTATATCACTACGATGTTAATCGTCGATATTCTCTATGGGGTAATCGATCCTAGGATCAGAGTCGCAAAGGAGGATTAAGAGATGTCAATTATTGAACCAAGAACTTCCAGTGAATTAACACCCGATGCGTTTAAGCTAGCGAATCGTAACCCGGAAAAAGAACTTGATCACCAAGTCAAGTCTTCTTCATACGGTAAAGATGTCTGGTATGCGTTTAAAAAGAATAAGGGTGCGGTCTTTGGGGTTATCATGATAATCCTAATAACTTTATTAGCGATCATCTGCCCAATGATCTCCGGTCATACTTATGACGGAATCACGATTGAACACATGTCATTAGTCCCCAGAATCCCCGGACTAGAAAAGTTAGGAATCTTCGATGGCGTCTATAATGGCGTCAATCAGTATTTAACTAAAGGTTTGGACAATGTTTATTATCTCTTCGGTACCGATACCCAAGGACGGGATCTTTTCACCCGAGTCTGGGTCGGAACCCAAATTTCCCTAATCATTGCCTTAAGTGCCGTTTTGATTGAAATCTTTATCGGTATGGCCTATGGTCTGATCTCCGGATATTTTGGGGGAAAAGTCGATATGATCATGCAAAGATTCGCCGAAATTTTAAACGGCATTCCCACTTTAGTTGTCGTTACCCTTTTAGGTTTAATCTTACCGCGAGGCATTATTTCGATTATTTTTGCGATGATGATAACCGGATGGATCAGTATGGAAAGAATTGCCCGTGCCGAAGTTTTAAAACTTAAAGAACGGGAATTCGTCTTAGCTTCGAAAACTTTAGGTGCGAAGAATATGGCCATCATTTTCAAAGAAATTCTGCCTAATACAATCGGCCAGATTATCGTAGTTGCGATGTTCTCGATTCCCAGTGCCATCTTCTTAGAAGCCTTCCTTTCCTTCGTTGGTTTAGGCGTCCCCGCCCCGATGGCTTCATTAGGATCTTTAGTTTCGGAAGGTTATAAATCCTTAACTACTTATCCGCATATGATTATCTATCCAATCATCGTATTGTCATTATTGATGCTTAGCTTTAATTTATTCGCCGATGGCTTACGCGACGCCTTCGACCCGAAGATGAAAACGAGGTGATGGTCATGAGTTTAGGACAGAAAAAAGATAAGAAAGATCGAGTATTGTCGATCCGCGACCTGAATATTTCTTTTACCACTAATAACGGCATCGTCAGAGCGATTAGAGGTATCCGTTTTGATTTATTCAAAGGCGAAACCGTCGCTATCGTTGGCGAATCCGGTTCTGGTAAATCCGTCACGATGAAGACTCTGATGGGAATCTTGGATACCAATGGGAAGATCGATTCCGGAACGATTGAATATACCTATATCGATCAAAACGGTAAACGTCATGACTATGATTTGGTTAAGATGAGTCCCAAAGAAATCCGGTATCAGTTATCCGGTCAGCATATCGCCATGGTGTTCCAGGATCCGATGACTTCCCTAGATCCGACAATGACGATCGGAAAACAGATTATGGAAAGCATGCGTGAGCATGAACATTTAGATAAAACCGCCGCTAAAAAGCGAGCGTTGGAACTACTAACCCGCGTCGGAATCGATGAACCGGAGAAACGCTTTAAAGAATATCCGCACCAGTTATCCGGCGGTATGCGCCAAAGAGTCGTCATTGCGATTGCGGTCTCTTGCAATCCCGATATCTTAATCTGCGATGAACCTACTACAGCCTTAGATGTCACGATTCAGGCTAAAATTCTGGAACTGATTAAAGATATACAGAACGAGAAACAAATTTCCGTTATTTACATTACCCATGACTTAGGGGTTGTCGCCAAAGTCGCGGATTATGTCGCCGTTATGTATGCCGGTAAAATAATCGAGAAAGGCAATGTCAATGAGATCTTCTATGATCCTAGACACCCCTATACTTGGGGTCTACTCTCCTCGATGCCGGATATCGATACCGATTCCGTCCGTCTGGCCGCGATTCCCGGAACCCCACCTAACTTACTCGATCAACCTAAGGGTGATGCCTTCGCCCCGCGAAATAAATACGCGTTGAATATCGATTTCGATGCCGAACCACCGATGTATGATGTCGGCGGACAGCACCGGGTCTCCAGTTGGTTATGCGATCCTAGAGCCCCCAAGGTTGAAATGCCGGCAGAATTGAAACAACGAATCCAAAAGATGTTAAAGGAAGATGAAATGGAGGAAAAACGAAATGCCTGATTACAATCAAGAACCTTTATTAAAAGTTGAAAATCTTAAAGAATACTTTCGTAATTCCCGTAAGTATACCGTTAAAGCGGTCGATGGCATCTCCTTTGAGATCTATCCGGGAGAAACTTATGGTTTAGTCGGCGAGTCCGGCTCCGGTAAATCAACAACCGGCCGGGCAATCATTCGCTTATTAAATCCGACCGACGGTAAAATCACCTTCGCCGGCCACGATATCGGGAAAAAATCCTTGAATAAAAGTGATGAGAAATTTCTAAGAACGAATATGCAGATGATCTTCCAAGATCCTGAAGCATGTTTGAATCCCCGAAAGAAAGTTAAGCAACTAGTATCCGAAGGTTTAGAAATCCATCATGCGTATAATAATCACGAAGACCTAGAAAATAAAGTCTTTGCGATCTTGGAAAAAGTCGGATTATCCAAGGAACAAGCCAACCGTTATCCCCATCAGTTCTCCGGGGGTCAACGCCAAAGAATCGGAATTGCCAGAGCCTTGGTCATGAATCCCCAATTGATTATTGCGGATGAACCGATCTCCGCCTTGGATGTTTCAATCCAAGCTCAGGTAGTTAATTTAATGAAAGATATTCAGGATGAACTAGGCACGACTTACCTATTTATCGCCCATGATTTATCGATGGTTAAATATATCTCCGATCGCATCGGGGTTATGCACCTAGGACATATCGTGGAAACGGGAACGACCGATGAAATCTTTTCCAATCCGATTCATCCTTATACTAAGAGTTTATTATCCGCGATTCCCCATCCTAATCCAATCATTGAAAAGAAACGAATCGCGCAGAGTTATGATAAGAATGCTTTAGGTATCGACTATACTAAAGGTGTATATCACGAAATCACCAAGACACATACCCTCTTGGCAACCACCGAAGAATTCCAGACCTGGACCGCTTAAGACCTCCAGGTCTTTTTTCTTTTCCATTTAAATTGAGATTTGATAGAATAGATAGGTCAGGAGAAAATATGCTCGATAAAGTTAAACTGGTAGTAGCCGATATTGATGGAACTTTAGTGGTCACGGGAAAGTTTCCCAGCAAACCAACTTTAGCCGCCATTCAGCGATTACATGATCACCATGTTTATTTCGGCCTAGCCTCCGGTCGCTCAATTAATCAACAATTATCCAAACAAGCCAAAGCCTGGGGTTTTAACTATGATTTCGAATTATTAATCGGAATGAACGGTTCCGAATTATATGACGGAATAAATCATCGACGTTACGATTATTACAAATTAAAAAGAGAATGGATTAAAGAAATTCTAGATCTGATGGCACCGTTCAATTTAAATCCGTTCATCTACTACAAAGACTCCATGTTATGTGAAAAAGAAGATGAGGATATGCTTAAATCTTCTTCCCGAAATAAAACCGGAATAATGGTTGCCAAAGATCCCAGCGAATTATATGCCGAAGAAAACGCAAAGATTTTATTTAGAATCAAGGAAGAAAGAATGCCCGAGATTGAAGCTTATGTCAACGCGCATCCTTCACCCTACTATAAAGCTTTCAAGACCCAAACCACGATGCTTGAATTCGCAGATCGCAGGACTTCGAAAGCCGTCGCTTTAAAGAACTTTTGTGAAATGAACAAGATTCCCCCCAGCCAAGTCATCGCTTTCGGAGATATGACTAACGACAATGAAATGATTGAGTATGCCGGTTTAGGCGTCTGTCTTTGCGATGGCGGTACCGACACAAAACTGCTTGCCGATGAATTAACCGATCTCCCCTGCGATCAGAACGGCTTCGCCGATTATTTAGAAAAACACCTATTTACGAAAGAAGGATATTAAAATGTCCTTCGCCAAAAATATTCGGGCCTTACGTTATGCCAATCATTTAAGTCAGTCTCAGCTAGCCCAAGCTCTGGGTTACCGTTCCTTTACCACAATTCAGAAATGGGAAGACGGAACTTCTTCCCCCAGCTATGCGATGTTAGAAAAACTCAGCGAGATTTTTAAAACAACCCCGGCTAAGTTAATGAGTGAAGAAACTTCTTACGCTCCGGTCTTAGGTATAGTTGCCGGCGGTTCGCCAATCTATGCCAATCAAGAAGTATTGGGCTATGAAGCGGTATCTTTAGATTTACCTTATGATTCTGAATACTTCTATTTGAAGGTTGTCGGCGATTCGATGAAAGATGCCAGAATTCTTCCCGGTGATTTACTCTACGTACACGCCCAAGAGAATCTCGATAACGGTCAGATTGGCGTCATCTTAGTCGATGATGAAGCAACCGTTAAACGTTTCTACCAAGAAAACGGAATCGTAACTTTAAAGCCTGAAAACTCAGCCTATAAACCTATGATCTTTAACCAGGACGAGATTAGAAAACACCAAGTTAAGATCTTAGGCAAAGTAATCGCGAACAAGATTGCTTACTGATTTTCTATACTTTTATCACCCTCATATTTTTAATTCTCTTACTTAACTTTTTTCATCCTTCTGTCCTAAGTCATGGACTTACCTCCTAAAAGTAAAAGCATCCTTTGAATCTGTTATCTTTATCAAACCAATATCCTTAGCCGTTCTTGCCAATATACGATATTCGCAAAATAAACGATATTTATTTAATCCGGATATTCGCACTTCATCGTCGACTAAACAAAGTTCAGATAATACTTGAATATCAGTTTTCGATAAATCAATAAGTAGCTTCATTTCTCCTCCAACAAAAAAGCACCCGTAAGGTGCTTTAGCAAACCAAAATAATTCTAAATCTTAAAATACCAATTTAATTAAATCGGCAACTAGACCTGGTACATTTTCAAGATACTTTTTGACTTCGTTCATTTTCGAGTTTTCTTTTAAGTACCTAATACCGGAAGAAGTAATCAACAAGTTGTCATAATCACTAATCATGATATAAGTGTTACCCCATGCTTTTGCAAAACTAATTCCTTCAATTAGGCCGTCCGAAAACATCATCCTCAAAATGTTTGTTAAATATTCGTCTGTTATACTCTGCTTGGATATAAGAGCATCAAAAACACTTTTATTAAATGTAGCTTTGCCCTTCAAGCATGAGTAGAGATAAGTGAGTATTTTAAATACTATTACATCATAGTCGTCTCTTGCCATAGTATCCTCCTAACAAAAAACCGCCGAAGCGGTTATTACTCAAATGTTATGCTAACCATTCCATTATTAATGTGCCATCTTGCAAGGACATATTTATTATCCCATATTTTACTATTAATCTTATTAGCTAAATAGATTTTTTCAAATCTCTCAGCTTCATCTAATGGAATTAGCCATCCGGTCATACAATCTCCTTCTAAATTACCTAAGGAAAACTCATCGCCTAAGCAATCATCACAGAAAAAAACGTTATCTTGCTTCTTTGCTGTATTTTGCACAATAGTAAAGAAATTCTCAAAGTCCTTTTCTTCTTGCATTCTTAACCCTAGCATTTGTAATCCCTCCTTTTAATATTGTAACGAATTTACCATCATTTACAACTACTACATCCTCCCCTTTTATATACATATCGCATGATACGCCTTGTTCTCTCCAACTGCCTTTAACACATTCATCGCTTTTACGAACTATGTCGCTAATAATTTCCAATAATTTATCTCTATCTTTTTTAATCGACGGATTTAAACCATAATCTTCACAATGCTTACCTACTTTTTTTCCAAATTGTTTATTAGTTATTACTATTTTATCATGTTTTTGATTATAAATTGTAATCAAATAATCATTTGAATTTTCTAATGAGCTATCAACAATCCTTTTTTGTTTTGAATCCTTGTTTTCTTTAGATAAATCATTTGTATGTTTTTTATCATAAATACATTCAACGGTGCAGTTGCAATTATCATGACGGGCATATACATTCTCCTGGTGTTCCCCTAAAATGAATATTCTTAATTTTTATAGGCATAGAAAAAAATAAGGAGTTCGATGAATCAAATTCAAATTAATCAACAAGATTAAGAATAATTATTTATGTTCCCAACGATAGTATTCTTCGTCATCTTTCTTATCATCGATTAAAGTATCACCAGAAGCTTTGATTAAGCTAAAGATTGAATTCGCATATAAATTTTCAAAGTCTTCCGGTTTCAACTTAAGCCGAGTATTTTCAGATTTAAGGATAAAGAAGCCTTCGACAAAACTGACATAGGTTTTTCCTTGTTCGTTATTCAGCAACAGAACATAGCCGTCACGCAATAAACCTAAAGCCTTTTCGTAGTTCTCAACAATCATATTCGGTCAAAGATCCCCGCTAAAGTCTCCATCAATCTTGAAGTATGGGTTAAGGTAATAACACGATCTTCCAATAAAAGATCACCCTGGACTAAACTGAAATTAAGCTTTTCTTCGGAAGCGAAACATAACTCAAAATCAATCTGTTGTTCGATTTTTACCTTACGGCCTAGATCGTATCCTCTTATCTCACTAAGTCCATCATAGAGTTCTTTGATTAAAACAAAATCAGTGATCGTTGTTTCCAAAGATTCTTCGTCGTCTTTGTAAGACAGTTTAATGGTGCCCGGTAATTCTTGGGCAAATGAAATAACTTTAGCTTTTTCATGCTCATTCTTATCTACTTGTAAAGCTTCCCAGATCGTCATTTTTTTTAGTTTTGAGATTAAGGCAATCGCTAGTAATGAGGCGATCAGAACGGACGAGAAGATTAGTTTTTTTAACATGTTCAAGTCTCCTTTTCTTTATTTTACTCTAAATAGCCTGTCTTTCCCACTTCTTGCTATGGTAACGGATTATAAAGAAGAAAGAACGAACGACCCAATCGACATACATGGCGATCCAAACGCTGTATACTCCAAGATCGGTATACCACCCCAGAATGAAAGCGAGAACGATCCTAAAAATCCACATACTCATAATTGAGACCGTCATCGTATATTTAACATCGTTGGCCGCTCTTAAGACATTAGGTAAGGTAAAAGCCGAGGGCCAGATCAAGATTGAGGCGAAGATATGCGAGGAAGAAATATTATAAGTCAAAGTTGTGGTCTCGGGTGATAAGTTATAAACCTTCAATAAAAACGGTAATAAGATGAATAACAATAATGAAGCTACCGTCATCGATATATAGGCTGCGATCATTAATTTTCTCGTGTAATACCGAGCCTGTTGATAGTCTCTAGCGCCGACGCAGCGTGAGACTACCGTGATAAGTGCTAAGCCGATCGCACTAGCCGGTAAGATGTGAAAGTTGCTTAAAGTTCCGGCGACGGAATTGGCGGCGATTGCGGAGGTTCCAAATCCAGTGACCAAACTTAGCAGCATTATTTTTCCCAGTTGAAATAAACTATTCTCGATTCCCGAAGGGACTCCGATATGTAAGATCTTCTTGATCATCTTACCGTCTAATTTAAACTTAAAGGGCACGGAAAGATGAATTAGAAGATTCTGATCGCGAAGTTTAATTAAAACGATGAAGGCTCCTAAAGCACGCGAAATTAGCGTAGGAATCGCGGCTCCGACTACTCCCAATTTAAATCCATAGATCAGGATCGCATTTCCAACAACATTCACGATATTAACGATTAAAGAGATTCGTAAGGAGGTCTTGGAATCACCCATACTGCGATATAAGGCAGCTCCGGAATTATATAAGGCAATAAACGGAATTGAAGCGGTGACGACTAACAGGTAACGATTCGCATGGTAATAAACTTCCTGACTGATCTTACCGAACACCCCGGTTAAAATAAATTCTTTGCCAAGATACATTAAGACCATGATTCCTAAGGCCACAATAAAGACGAATAAGACCAGCTGATCCGCGGCAATACTCGCCTTTTCTTTCTTCTTCATTCCTAAATACTGCCCAGAAACCACTGCGCCGCCAGTCGCTAAAGCCGCAAAGATGTTGATCAATAAGATATTAACGGAATCGACTAAAGAAACTCCGGAAACGGCAGCTTCCGATACGGACGCAACCATCATCGAGTCGGCCATTCCGACCGTAACCGCTAGAAATTGTTCAAGGATTAACGGAATCACCAGATTCAATAAACTACGATTGGAAAATAACTTTTGAGAATCCATTAATACCTGCCTTCCGTGTGTTTTATTATAATACAAATGTCGCTAATTGTTTGTTGTAAGGGCATACATTTACAATTTACATCGTAGCGGTAGAATGCTAGGATATTTGTAATGAAGTGAGGTAACCTGAATGAAAAAATATCTTATGGCTATCGACCAGGGAACGACCAGTTCTCGGGCTATTCTCTTTGACCAGAACGGTCAGATCGCTTATAGTGCCCAGAAAGAGTTCACGCAGTATTTTCCCCATCCCGGCTGGGTTGAACATGACGCTAACGAAATTTGGTTAAGTGTTTTAAGTGTCATGGGCGAAGTGATGGTTATTTCCGGAGCCGATCCGGATTCAATCGCGGGAATCGGAATTACGAATCAGCGGGAATCGACCGTAATCTGGGACAAGAAAACCGGTTTGCCGGTATATCACTCAATCTGCTGGCAATCTAGACAGAGTGCCGATATCGCTCAGAGTTTAAGCGATAAAGGCTACGAAAGTAAGATTAAAGATAAGACCGGTTTACTAATCGATCCGTATTTCTCGGCCACGAAGATTCGTTGGATTTTAGATAATGTGCCTGGGGTTAAAGAACGGGCTTTGAAGGAAGAATTATTATTCGGCACCATGGATACTTGGTTAGTATGGAAATTAACCGGGGGTAAAGTTCACGTTACCGATTATTCTAACGCTTCCAGAACGATGCTATATAACATTCATACTCTAAATTGGGATGAAGAACTATTGAGTCTATTAGATATTCCGAAAGCTTTATTGCCGGAGGTAACCGATTCTTCCAAAGTTTATGGGAAGACCACTCCATATACTTTCTTTGGTCAGGAGATTCCAATCTCGGGAATTGCGGGTGATCAACAGGCGGCTTTATTCGGTCAGGGATGTTTCTTACCGGGGATGGCAAAGAATACTTACGGAACCGGTTGTTTCTTATTAATGAATACGGGCGATAAACCGGTAAATTCGACTAATGGTTTAGTCACAACTTTAGCTTGGGGCATCAATAATAAAGTTGAATATGCCTTGGAAGGTTCCGTCTTTGTGGCGGGCAGTGCGATTCAATGGTTAAGAGATGGGCTGCAGATTATTACCAAAGCTTCCCAGTCGCAAGAACTGGCGCTTAAACTTAAAGACAATGAAGGTGTATACTTAATACCGGCGTTTGTTGGCTTAGGGGCTCCGTATTGGGACGACCAAGCACGCGGGGCGATCTTCGGACTGACCAGAGGCACCAATCGGAATCATATCGCCCGAGCGGCTTTGGAAGCTTTATGTTATCAGACTAAGGATGTCTTAACCGCAATGGAAAAAGATTCCGGTCTAACTTTAAAAGGTTTAAAAGTTGATGGTGGCGCGGTTGCGAACGACTTCTTACTTCAGTTCCAAGCCGATATTCTCAACCTACCGATCATTAGAGGTAAAGTTTTGGAAGCGACCGCCTTTGGCGCAGCGTTATTGGCAGGGTTAGCGGTCGGATTCTATAAAGATCCCGAGAAGTTGATTGCTGCCAAGCAGATTGATTGTCAGTTTGTTCCGCAGATGGCGGAAGAAGAAAGGAATAGGCTGTATGCCGGTTGGAAAAATGCCGTTGCTGCAGTCCAAAGGTATCACCAATGATTTATGATGTCGCAATTATCGGAGCCGGAATAATCGGGGCTTCTCTGGCTTACAAGTTATCCCGCTACGATCTTTCCCTAGTGGTAATCGATCGGGAGAATGACCCCGGTGATGAAATAAGTATGGCTAACAGTGCCATTGTCCATTGCGGACAAGATCCCGTAGACGGAACTTTAAAAGCGAAGTTAAATGTCGCCGGCGCTAAGCAGTATGAGAAATTATGTTCCGATCTTGATATCAAATATCTCAAGACCGGAGCGTTTGTCGTAATGGTTTCCGAGGAACAACGCGAGACATTCAACCAATTAGTAACCAATGCGAAGAATCGGGGTATCAAGTATGAAATCCTCGATGGGAAGGAAGCTTTAAAACAAGAACCGAATCTTTCAGTGAAGACGATTCAGGTTTTAAGTTTACCGGATACCGCCGTCATCTGTCCTTGGGAAGTCGCGATAACCGAATTACAAGTCGCCATGAAGAATAATACCGAGGTTAAATTAAATACCGAAATCAAAGAAATTAAAAAAGAAGACGATCACTTTGAATTAATCTCCGATAAGGAAGTAATCTTAGCTAAGTATGTAATCAATGCGGCGGGGATCGAATCCGATCATGTCGCTGAAGAATTGGAACCTAACGACTATGAAATTACAGCGCGTAAGGGTGAATACTTCGTGTTGAGTCATAACGCGAAAGATTTCGTCCATCATGTCATCTACCCGATCCCGACCGCCAAAGGTAAAGGGGTCTTGGCTGTTCCTACCGTCGATCATAATATTCTATTCGGACCTAATTCCGTGGCCATCTTAGATCGTAAAGGCTTAGATACGACCGCAACCGGATTAGACTTTGTCCGCCAACAGCTTTCTTCGACTTTAAGCAACCTCCCCTATTCCGATATCATTCGGACTTTCGCAGGTTTAAGACCTTCGGTTGCCGGTAAAGATTTTATTATCGAACTTTCAAAGCACGATGATCATTTCCTAAATCTTGTCGGAATCGATTCTCCGGGAATTGCTTCTGCCCCGGGTATTGCCGATTATGCGATTGAATTATTGAAACTGCCTTATCCATTGAAAAAAGAATATGCTACTAAACGGGAGAAGGTCTTCCACTTCGACAAATTAACCCCGCAAGAAAAAGATGCTTATATCAAGCAACATCCGGAATACGGTAAAATCGTCTGCCGGTGCGAACAAATCTCGGAAGGTGAAATTATTCAATGTATCAAGGAACCGCTTGGGGCAACCAGTGTAAAAGGAGTTAAGAAACGGGTTCGACCGGGTATGGGTAAATGTCAGGGAGGCTTCTGTGAACCCTTAGTTGTTAAGATCTTAGCTGAGCAATTACATAAACCCGAATCGAGTATCCTGTATGATCAACCCGGAACGAATATCTTATTTGAACGAAAGAAGGAAACCAGCCACCATGAATAAACAGCCGCAATGTGTAATCATCGGAGCCGGCTCCGCCGGTCTAGCGACCGCGATTGAATTAAAGAAGAATGGGATAAAAGATGTTCTGATTATCGAAAAAGGTCCGGAAGCCGGCGGAATTTTGAACCAATGTATTCATAACGGTTTCGGTTTACATGAATTCAAGGAAGAATTAGCCGGGCCCAGTTATGCGCAGCGTTTTGCGACCTTAGCATCACAAGCTGGGGTTGAAATGTTATTTAATACGACGGTCACAAATCTGCATCCGGATAAAACACTGGAAATATCCAACGAACAGGGCTACCAACTAATTCATCCTGAATCCATTCTTTTGGCGATGGGTTGCCAAGAACGAACTGCCGGACAGATTCAAATTCCCGGCCAACGTCCTCAGGGTGTCTATACGGCGGGCACTGCGCAGCGTTATTTAAACTTAGACGGTTATTTAGTCGGTAAAAGAGTCTTCATTCTCGGTTCGGGCGATATCGGATTAATCATGGCCCGAAGAATGACTTTAGAAGGAGCGAAAGTTTTAGGGGTTGCGGAATTAATGCCCTACTCGAATGGTTTACAACGTAATATCGTTCAGTGCTTACAGGATTATAATATTCCGTTATATCTTTCCCACACGGTAACCAAGATTGAAGGTTATCCCCGTTTAAGCGGAATCACGATTTCTAAAGTCGATGAACACCGCAAACCAATCGAAGGTACCGAACAGCACTTCGATTGCGATACCTTATTACTATCGGTCGGCTTAATTCCGGATAACACTTTAAGTGTTCAAGCCGGATTAGACTTAGATCCTCATACCAAAGGAACGAAAGTCAACGAGTATTGTGAGACGAAGATTCCGGGTATTTTCGCAGCCGGCAATGTCCTCCAAGTTCATGACTTAGCGGATAATGTCAGTTATGAAGGCCGTAAAGCCGCCACCGGCATAATTCGCTACCTTAAACATGAGGAAGCAACTGCGGATGGCTTTATCACTAAAGCCGGTCCGGGAATCGGTTATGTCGTTCCCCAACGGGTCGACTTCCCGAAGTTAGATAAATTCGTTGAGTTCTCCTTTAGAGTCAGAGAACCTTACAAGAATCATAAGATTGTGATTTCCAGTAACGGTTCCATCCTTAAGGAAATTCCTAAGACGACTTTACTGCCGGCGGAGATGGAAAAAGTATTATTACCGCAGGAATTATTATTGAAAGTCAAAGATGAGATTACCTTTGAGATCAAGGAGGGATAGAAGATGAACTTAACTTGTATCGTCTGCCCTAACGGCTGTCAGATTGAGTATGATTTAGTTGACGGGAAAGCGGTCAATATCAAGGGAAATAAGTGTCCCCGCGGTTTAGCTTATACGCAGAATGAAGTAACCGCTCCTTCCCGAATGATTACCAGTACCGTAGCAATAACCAAGGCGCTATATCGACGGTTGCCGGTCATCACTTCCAAACCGATTCCTAAGGGAAAGATTTTCGAAGTCATGCAAGAAATTGAGAAGTGTTCCGTTGAAGCCCCGATCGTAATCAATCAGGTTATTATCCCCAAGGTTGCCGGAACTGAGGTGGATATCATCGCCTCCAGATCACTGGATAAAATTAACTAGACATAAAAAGTATTCTGTCCAAATTCACAGAATACTTTTTCTTTTACCATTTATTCCGAACTTTTTCTGCGAACCCTAAGAAATCTTTGACTTCGATTACTTTTCCGTCATCGAGGATGGCTTTACCGCTATAGTAACCGAAGACCTGATTTTGATCAGAGAGAATGATTAAGGCATTCGTGCAGGCCTTCCGATTCAAGATCGGTTTAAAGTCCATTTCGAAGCGTCCGTCATTTGAAGTAAAGGTCCAAGGCTTTAGATACTCTTCCTTACCATTTTCATCCTTAGGGATGTTGAAGGTAACCCGATCAATCTTCGAGGCTTTTCCTTGGTAGAATAACATATTCTCACTGGCGGCCGTAGTATCGCCGAAGCCATAGCCTAAGTTAAAGCCGAACTTTTCATTATTGACCAAACCCGAAGCACTGCCCCAGTACCAGACATTATCGTAGGTCCAAACTCCTCGGCCCCAATCAAGGCCACCGAAGGAATCAGCGGGCGCGAAAAGATATTTATCTTCGCCGATCGTAAATTCTCCTTGGGATCTTAAACAATTGATTTTCTGATTGTAATAGAACGCTTTCTTATCTTCTTTATAGGGGGTAATAATTACCAATGAATCTTGAGGTACTTCGCTTAAAGTAATATTTGCGGATAATGTTTTCCCGTCTTTAAAATTAGGATATTCGCATTTCAAAATCCGTTTAGTGCCATCATTGGCAAAAGAAATATCGATTGCTTTATTTTTGAAAGATACATCGCCTTTTACCGAAGTGTTCGGAAAGTTTGTTTTACCCAGCGGCATGAAAGTCATGACACTTTTCGTGGTTTCATTTTTATGATCGAAATCCAAAAAGGATGCGCTCATTAAACCCATGTAGGAATTATCCGCAATCGTTAAGGCTAAGCCGTAGTGGCTGTTATAGATACAATAATAATCCCACTCCTTGATCCTAAACTTATTCGCTTTGATTGCCTGACGTTGGTAATCGGCAATCAGTTTCTTCGCATAACCAACCTGATTTAATTCCCCTTTTTCGTCCAATAAAGGTAATGCATTCAATACTTCTTTTTCCATCTTGTCCCTCTAACCTTGAATAAGGTATCTTTTAAAAGCCGTTACCTGATGACAGGCTTTTAAGGCTTCTTCTTCCGTGATTGTTCCTTGCTGAACTAAGAAAGCCAGGTTCTGATCCATTAACTGCATCCCGATTCCGCTGCTCATTTCTATAATTGCGGGTATTTGAGCATTCTTACCGTCACGAATCAGATTCTTGGTCGCTTCATTATTGATTAAAATTTCCATCGCCGCTTTTCTTCCTAAACCATCACTGGTCGGAATCAGTCTTTGACAAAGAATTCCGGCTAAGACACTCGATAATTCCTGGCGGATTTCCTGTTGTTTGGAAGCCTCGAAAACATTAATAATCCGATCAATCGTACTGGAAGCGCTGTTAGTATGTAAAGTTGAAAGAACTAAGTGCCCCGTCTCGGCCGCGGTAATTGCTAAGGATATTGTTTCCAAATCCCTCATTTCCCCGACCATGATTACATCCGGGTCTTCGCGTAAGGCACTGCGTAACGCACTGCTGAAATCTTCGACATCCCGATGAATCTCCCGTTGATGAATCAAACATTTCTTCGGAGTAAACGCATATTCAATCGGATCTTCGATTGTAATGATATGGGCATTCCTTTTCTGATTGATATGATCGATCATCGCCGCTAAGGTTGTCGTCTTACCGGAACCGGTCGGACCGGTTACTAAGACTAGTCCTTGCGGAAGATCCGCTAAATTAGCGACCACAGAAGGTAAAGAAAGACCTAATAAGGTTGGAATCTTATCGCTGAGAATCCGGATCGCACAAGCCGGTTTACCAAAAGAATGATAAGCGTTAAGCCGGTATCTTTGGCAAAACCGATCTTCATAAGCGGCATCGACATCCTTGCCTTGCTTAAACAGTTGTTGGTTCTCGACCGATAACAGCGAACAAATTGCCCGTTGCAAGCTCTCGGCATCCAACTTGGTATCTTCCGCGACGAATAATTTCCCGTTTTTACGGGCAATGATGGGAAAATCCGTGGTTAAATGAACATCTGAACAACCGTTCTGCTTGGAAATACTTAGGACTTCTTCAAGATTCATAGGGCTACCTCCATGGTATACTATTGATATGCAAATGTTTTACTTGGTAATCTTCGGAATCTTCGGCTTAGTTATCGGCAGTTTTCTTAATGTCTGCATCTATCGGATTCCGCAGAAGATCTCGGTGGTTTACGGTCACAGTTATTGTGATAACTGTAAGCATCCTTTAGGACCTCTAGATTTAGTCCCCGTCCTCAGCTATCTTTTCCTAGGTGGTAAATGTCGCTATTGCAAAACAAAGATCTCACCTAGATTACCATTAATCGAACTTTTGACCGGTGTCGTCTTTATTCTTATCTATCTACGCTTCTCCTTAAGCCTTTTAAGTATCCTCTACTGCTTGTTAGCGTCGGTCTTGATCGTAATGTCGGGAATCGACTTAGATAATCAGGAAGTCAAGGATTCAACGCTTGTCGCTTTAGCAATCATCAGTATTTTGGTGGTTGTCATTGATTACCGCGGCTTAAGTAATATTCTAGGCGGAATTCTTGTAATGCCGGGAATAATGCTAGTGATTTACTTAATATCAAAAGGTAAAGCGTTAGGGACCGGCGATATTTACTTCGTCGCCATCACCGGTAGTTTTTTAGGTTTAAGCCGCAATATACTTAATGTCGCTCTAGCCTATGTTCTAGCCGCTATAGCTTTAATCCCTAGCCTACTGAAAAAGAAGATGGCGGCCGATACTGCGATTCCGATGATTCCTTTCTTCGCCTTAGCTACCATGATAGGTATTCTTTATGGCGATCAAATCATCGCTTGGTATCTTTCGTTGTTTTAATTATAGCATGTTACTTTATTTTGGATTAGGCAATTTACCATTAAGGGAGAAGATTACCCAGCCGGCAATATTGACTGCATGATCGCCAATCTTTTCGAACCATTTGGCGACCATCAAGACATTCAAAATAAGATCGGCATCTTGGTCTTTGAAACACGAAACCAAGATCTTTTTTATTTGCTGAAAACGCTGATCGACTTCATCGTCCTGCTCGATAACCTTAAGGGCGAGATTCTGATCCTGATGCACATAAGCTTCGATACTGTCGGTAACCATTTTAATCGTTACTAAAGCCATTTCCTTTAACTGATAAACTGAGTCCGGGGCACAGTTGAATTCCGGAACCAGTTCCGCAATCTGACCGGATATTTCTCCGATTCTTTTCATATCCGTAACCATCTTTAATGCCGCCGAGATCAATCTCAGATCGCGGGCGACCGGTTGTTGAGTCATCAGCAATTTCAAACAGCGGCTTTCAACTTCCCGTTCTTTCTGATCGATATTCTCCGTAATCTCGCTCATATTGGCCGCTAACTTTTTATCGTTGGATAATAGGGCCTTGGCACTTCTGGCGATTGCGGTCTCGCATAACGCTCCCATCAGAGTCAATTCATCATTCAGATATTTTAATTCCTGTTCAAAACGTTGACGCATTAGCCGAACCTCCCGGTGATATAATCTTCCGTCTTTGAATTCTTAGGTAAAGAGAATAACTGATCAGTCTTGCCGAATTCGATTATCTCCCCCAACAAGAAGAATGCGGTATACTCCGATACCCTTAACGCCTGTTGCATATTATGAGTGACCATCACAATGGTATATTTCTTCTTTAATTCATTAACCAAATCTTCAATCTTCGAAGTTGAGATCGGATCTAGGGCACTGGTCGCTTCATCCATCAAGATGACTTCCGGTTGATTTGCTAGGGCTCTAGCAATACATAACCGCTGTTGTTGCCCTCCGGATAAGCCTAAAGCCGACTTATTCAAACGGTCTTTTAATTCCTCGAAGAGCGCCGCTTGCTTTAATGACGTTTCCACTATCTCATTCAACACTTCTTTTTTCTTGATCCCATAAGTTCTGGGACCGAACGCAATATTGTCATAGATACTTAACGGAAACGGATTGGCTTTCTGAAAGACCATTCCGACTCTTTTCCGTAAATTATTCACATCCATGTTCTGATAAATATTATCTTGATCCAACTGAATAGTTCCCTCAATTCGACATTCCGGAATCAGATCATTCATCCGATTCAAAGTTTTCAACAAGGTTGATTTACCGCAGCCTGAAGGCCCGATAAAAGCCGTGATGGTTTTTTCCTTAATCTCTAAGTTTACTTTCTTAAGTGCTTGAAAATCGCCATACCAGAGATTCAAATCTTTAACCGTCATTTTATTCATTTCGTTTTCCTCCCTAAACTTTTAACTGCCAATTCCGATAAGCCATTAATTATTAGAACCAGAATAATCAAGACGACGGCCGTCGCATAGGTTTCGTTGAGATGTAAACCTTCCGATGCCAACGCATACATATGCACGGCTAAGGTCCTTCCGGATGAGAATGGAGAACCGGCCGCTTTCGTTAAAGTTCCCGCGGTATAGATCAAGGCCGCCGATTCACCGATTATTCTGCCGATTGAAAGAATCACTCCCGATAAAATTCCCGGTAAAGCCGTTGGCAGAATGACCGCGAAGATCGTTCTTAACTTCCCCGCGCCTAACCCATAACTAGCTTCTCGATAACTTAACGGAACCGCCAATAACGCTTCCTCGGTCGTACGCATAATCAACGGTAGGATCATGATGGCTAAGGTTGCTGCCCCGGCCATAATCGATAATCGCCAATGCAACCAATTAACAAAAAATAGACTGCCGAATAAACCATAGACAATCGAGGGAATCCCGGATAAAGTTTCCGTCGTAAGACGAATGACCGCCGTAATTTTGTGCCTAGGATTACTATACTCGGAGAGATAGATGGCGGAGCCGATCCCGATTGGAATCGCCATCAGTAAGGAATATCCGACCATTTCCAAGGTATTGATCAAAGCCGGCATCAGGGAAACATTCTCGGAATTATAATTCCAGGAGAATAAGCTCCATTTTAATTGAGGTATTCCTTTGACTAAGATATAACCGACAACAAAAATCAGAATTAATAAGGTAAGTCCGGCCGAAAGAAACATTAAGATTCTTAAACCTTGAGAAGTACGGTTGAATCGTTTACTGATTTTCATGACTGAGACCGCCTTTTCAATAACGAGAACATTAAATTAACAATCAGAATAAATACGAACAGGACGACCGCCGTACCAATCAACGCTTCCCGGTGCAAGTCCGTCGCATAACCCATTTCCAACACAATATTACTGGTTAAGGTTCTGACGCCTGAAAGAATGCTGTTAGGAATAATCGGTTGATTGCCGGCAACCATCATGACTGCCATCGTTTCGCCGATTGCCCGACCGATTCCTAATATGACTCCCGCTAAAATTCCGTTCTTGGCGGCCGGCACCACAATCTTAAAAACACTTAATTCTTTCGGTGCCCCCAAGGCTAGTCCAGCTTCTAAATAAGTCTCCGGTACGGCTTCGATAGCGGATTTGGAAACCGAAATGATTGTTGGCAGAATCATGATTCCTAACAAGATTGAAGCCGCTAAGATACCGGTTCCTCGGCCCCCGAAAAGATCTTTGATTAAAGGCACTAAGACAACTAGGCCGAAGAAACCATAAACGACCGAAGGAATTCCCGCTAGAAGATTGATGGCCGGTTCCAAAATCTTTTTTAATTTAGGCGGACAGAATTTCGCCAGATAAATGGCACAAATAATTCCTAAAGGTACACCAAACAATAACGCTAAAGCGGTAACATATAAAGAACCGATGATAAAAGGTAAGATTCCATAGATCTCATTACTGGGTTTCCAAACCGTGCCAAAAAGAAAGTTGAAAATTCCAATCTTCATGATTCCGGGAACGCCACCCGCAAAGATAAAAATACAAATCACGACCACCGCGATAATCGAAATCAGCGCTAAGACAAAGAAGATACCTTTCATTAATAATTCTTTTTTCTTCATTCCTACCTCCGTAAATGCCAAAAAGGCCGCTTTAAAGCGGTCTAGTCATTTACTGTTTAACCCCATCCCAAGTAGTAATCTTTCCGGTATACATCTGCATTACCTGGTCACTAGTTAGACCGGTAAGCGGATTATCATTGTTAACGATAACGGCAATCCCGTCTAAGGCAATGACTGTAGCTTTTACTCCTTGGCTAGTTTCACTGTCTTTTAAATCCCGGGAGGCCATTCCGATATCACAGATCCCGGAAATTGCACTCTGAACTCCGGTCGTGGAATCGCTTTGCTGAACTTCAATAGTAACCATGTCATTAACCTTCTGATAAGCTTCCTGTAATTTTTCCATTACCGGCGTTACCGAACTTGAACCGGCGATAACGACTTTTCCGGTACTGCCGTTTGAAGTATAGGCAGTGCTGGTCGAAAGAGGAATATATCCGTTGGCGGATACTACCTGTTGTCCTTCAGTGCTGAAAATAAAGTTAATAAAATCCGTTGCCGCTTCACTTAAAGAAGCTTTAGTAACGATATTGAACGGCCGGGAAATCTTATAAGTTCCGTTCTCAATATTTTCCACCCTGGCTTTAGCCCCATCGATATCTAGCGCTTTAACCGTATCATTCAAAGATCCTAACGAGAGATAACCGATTGAATAAAGATCATTGGCTACGGTCGTCATCATAACCGATGTACTGTTAGTAACGGCCGCGGTATCTAGAGAATAATCGACCTTCTTGCCGGAAGCATCTTTCTTTTCGATCCCAAACAATTCAATGAAAGCACCTCTGGTTCCCGAGCCTTCTTCCCGGGAAGTCAAATTGATTACTTCGGAATAAGCGAATCCTTCATTGCTCTTACCGCATCCGGACAATAATCCGAATATTAGTAAGCTTACTAAGATAATACTGATTAATTTCTTGCTTTTCATTTCTGTTTGTCCTTTACACTCTTAATTTAGTTTCCGAATGTAAAATCCAAATTCCTAATTAAGTCAGATTTAGGTAAAATAAAAACACCTTCGCAGGTGTTTTTATAGTTAATTATCGATTATTATGCTTATTGCGGATAAGTCTGAGTACCGCAGGTAACCGAAATGGCCGTAGCGGAAGTAACCGTTAACGTACAAGCATTGCCATCGGAATCTTTCGGGAAAGCGCCATCCCAGAAATCAGCGTTCAAAGAAGTACTGTCGGAAGTCGGTAACGTATAAGCGGTACCGGTGGAATCCTTCAGATTAACACTAGCCGCCGTATACTGAGCTTTAGCTGCGGTATACAAGGAACGGGCATTCGCCAAATCTTTCTCATTCTGTGCGGTCTTAACAAAACCATTCATGGTTGGAACCATGATTAGTAATAAGACAGCAATAATCGCAATAACAATAATCATTTCAATTAGCGTAAATCCTTTTTTAGACTTTTTCATGTGTAATCCTCCTTAATCACATTTTAGCACTTTTGTAGAAATTTCAAGATATTTTATGACATTTTTTAACAATATTTACTGATTTAGGTTGTAAATTACCCGATAATATTCCTCTAAGGTCGTCTGCCCAGACTTTACCAAGTCTAAAGCGTTCTGACCCAAGGTGCGCATTCCCTGTTTGATCGCATGCTGCTTTAACTCATTGGCGGTGCGTTTTTCTTCGATCATGATGCGCATCTGATTGTCAATCGGCATAATTTCAAACACGGCGGTTCGGCCTTTATATCCGAAATTATTACATTCGGGACAACCCTTCGCTCGATACAACGGACATTCGAAATCACCCAAAATCGGTTTCAGACTGGCATCCGGTAAATAAGCTTCCCGACAATGCGGACAGGTCTTTCTTACTAATCGTTGGGCAATGATTCCTAAGATTGAGCTCGATAATAAATATGGTTCGATGCCCATATCAACTAACCGATTGATCGCCGTAGCGGTATCGTTAGTATGGATTGTTGAAAGAACCAAGTGACCGGTGATGGCACTGGAGACCGCAATCTTAGCGGTTTGAGTGTCTCGAATCTCACCGATCATTATAATATCCGGATCCTGACGTAAGATTGAACGTAGGCCATTCTCGAACGTCAAGCCGGCTTTCGGATTGACCTGAACCTGATTGATTCCTTCAATTTTTCTTTCGACCGGATCTTCGACCGTCACGATATTAACTTCGCTTGATTTAACCTCATCCAAACACGCATATAAAGAGGTTGTTTTCCCGGAACCCGTTGGACCCGCGACTAAGATTAATCCGTACGGATTATGGATCAGGCGTTTCATTAACTGATAATTGTTCGCGTCCAAGCCTAGATCTTGCAAGCCGTCTAACTTCTGTAAACTATGTCCTAATAGCCGGATAACGACCTTTTCACCGTAGATTGTCGGTAAGGAAGAGATTCGAATATCGACTAGTTTACCGGAGATTTCCGCATCGATACGACCATCCTGGGGTAAACGATGTTCGGCGATATTCATACCGCCCATGATCTTTAATCTGGTAATCAAGCCCTCATGAATCCGCGCTTCCAACTTCGTGTATTTTCTTAATATTCCATCGATCCTGATCCGAATTAAAGTATATTCCGCAAAGGGTTCGATATGAATATCCGAAGCCCCTAGACCATAAGCCTGTTTAATTAAGTTATTGATAAACTTAACGACCGGAGCACTGTCGACCCGATCTTCCAAAGCTTGACTGGCCAGATTATCATTCTGTCCATTCTGTAAGGTTTCATTAATCTTGCTTATCGCATCGGCGACATTGACCTGGGAGTAATTGATCCGAATCGCATCCCCAATCATATCGGCATGAGCCAAGACAATTTCGATCGGTAAGCCGCAGGCCGCTTTAATCTCGGAGAACGCATCTAGCTCCAACGGATCGGAAGTCGCCACCTGTAAGGAATTATTCTGGATTCCTAAAGGCATAATCTGATATTTTTCCGCAATTTTTTCAGGTACTAAAGATGCGATTTCTTTAGGAACCGTAATCTCTTTACCTTGATAAATCGGTACATTAAAACGCTTGGATAAAACTTCAAGTTTATCATCCTCACTGATCATATTTAAAGCAATTAAGGCATCCCCGATTCTAACTGTGGGATGTTTCTGCTGATATTCTAAAGCCGTATTCAACTGCTGGGAGGTAATATACCCCAACTGCACCATCAATTGCCCGATTGGGACTTGTTTGCTTTCCATCTTGCCCTCCTATTGGTACCACACGACTTCACTGTAGCCACTCGGAACTCGGATACCGTTTAATTTCATATTTACTAGTTCCAAATGATCTTCTGCTTCATAAACCACTTCATCGTCTCTTAATAAGGTAATCCTGATCAATAAGGAATAATCTCCTTCATTCTTGAATAAGATGACCGGTTCTAAATCTTCAAAGTAATCCTCGTCGAATAAAACCGTCGTCGTATCCTTGACATAGAGAATCTCTTGGCTATTGGCCATGATTACTCCGGAACCGTCAAGGGGATTAGTATAATTAATCTCTTTCGCATATTTTAATTGTCCCCGAAGCTGTTCAAGAACCTTGGTCGTCATTTCAGAATATTTAACGGTTTCGGTGATCTTCTGATTTGTTCCTAGCATCGGTCTTAAAGCACTGTAAAGTACTAGGCTCAGGATCGCAACTAGGGCTAGGACGATTACCATTTCCAGGATAGTAAACCCTTTTTTACGGTTGGTCATAGTATGAATAACCTACCTTAGAATCCGGATCGGTAACCGTAATCTTATTAACGGTGAATTCGATGCCGTTGACATAGAAACTGGTGGTTTCGCTAGTTTGTTGCCCACCGGCTAATTTACTCTCGGCATATTCTTTGGCGACATTCTGACCTTTGTTCATAGTCACCGTTTTAGTGAATAGTTTCAAGCCCCCGGTAAAGACATAAACCATCGCGATTGAAGTGATTGCCAACAAAGCTAACGCAATCACGGTTTCTATTAGTGTCATTCCTTTTTTACTCATAAGCGATCACCTGCCAAGTTCCTGCAGTTCCGGAGTCAGAGAAATTAAGATCCGGGATACTCATAAAGTTAGCGCTTTCGATTACCCAATAATCGACATTAAAAGTCTTTCCTAAAAAAGACCCGGAGAAATTAATAAAGTTACGGCCACTGTTATTTAAATACAATACCGTATTTTGACCATAGATATACGCATTGAGATAACCGTTATTCTGGGTATTGAAAGTTACGTTGTCATTCGTTAAGAAGAAGATTTGCGGAGTCGTCGTCCGATCAATAACTTTATTGTTTTTCGTGACATTCTCGGTATTCGCCCCAATAAAGTTATTCGCATAGGCATCGAATTCCATTCCTTTCGCATTAATCAAATATAAGATAACTTTCCCGGTTCCTTTGACATAGATACTATTCTTGAAACGTTTATTCGAAACGTCGGAACAATCCAAAATATACTTGTGGGTCTTCCCGTCGGACACATCGAAGGTCAACGGAGAACCATTCGCATAGTTCTTTAAATAGAGGGTGCCAGTTCCGCCATTAACCGTTTTACCGGTAACGGAGGGTGAGGTACTGGGAATATCCGCATAACCGCTCGGTTGAATTGTTTTAACTTCCGAAATCCCGGATGCGACGATTGGGGTTGAGGATACTTCATAATCATTCAAGGCATCGCTAGGTTGTTTTGAGGTCAAAACCCGATAATTTCCCATGGTGGTATTTCTAAAATAACTGATGGAATGGAAATCACCGATCACAATCACTCTTCCGCCAATCTGGCAGTTATTAAGAATGATATCGGTACCATAAGTGGCGCCGGTGACCGGATTAGCTGAAGTATTCCCGATGACATAAAGGTCACCGTCAACTTTTAAACCGTTGATGGTTAAGGAAGTCTGATAGAGGAATTCGTTATCCCCTTCCGGTGCCACAAATTCCACGGTTAAATCCCCATAGATTTCTTGGTTGCCGGTTCCGCCGTTATCGATCAGATTATTGGCGGAATACGCCTTATAATTTCCCGAGGATTGCCAAGACATCGGTAGCTTACGCGTAAACTTCAGATAAACGTTTGCCGGATCGCTGCTACTGCCGACTTTGGCGCCCGAAAAGTCATGAACCGCATATTCGATACTTGAATAATGAATCGCCGTATCTAAACTCTGGTTGACAATGGCACTCTTCTTGATTCGTAAACTCAACGATCCGCTTTGTCCCCCATAGTTTGTTTTAGCAGTTAAAAGATATTCATCATTAGTATCTTCACTGAGAGTTAAAGTCGCCTGCCCCAATTGTTCATCACTGGTGGCACTAGCGGTATTGAAATTCACGGTAACTTCGGTATCCAGCGGAGTTTCATTCAATAATGTCTGTAATTTTGAATTATCCGCCACAAGCGATTCGAGAATACTCTTAGCACTTAAGTAAGCCTGTTCGCGGGCATAGCGTTTAACCGTATCCTGATAAAAGACATTGGTAGCCAAAGTCAAGCTTAAAGAAGAAACGACGAAAACCGCGAACACTAAGACCGCGATTCCTAACATACTTCCTTTTTTACGCTTAGACTCCAATCGCATTTATTTACTCCTTATAGCCAATCACAGTCGCAGTAAGGGAAGAATTAATTCCCGAACCGTTTATTTCATAAGTAACCACATAAATCGCATCGGTACTGTTCTGGATTCGATCGATAATTGCCTTTAAGGTATCGGCTGAACCAGAGCCTGCCAATTCAATATTGCAGGTATTATCGGATAATGAGAAAGTAGCCGAATAGGAAGTCGAAATATCATCAATCAAAGAATGTAAGTAAGCATCCAATTCTTCAACCGAGGTAACTTTTAGAAAATTCGGTTTTTCTTCTTCATATTGTTTCTTTACTGCTTCTAACTGTGATTGATAGTTGGAAGTCAGGGAAATCATTTGATTCCGGTTGTGATATTCGGTTTGGGTATCGTTATAATTCTGATAAGCGTTCTTCGCTTGGTTATAACCGGGAAGCACTAGATAAGAAATCCCAACCACATTAAGAATTAAGAACGCTAACACCAGCAATAATACTTTTTCTCTGAAAGTTAATTTACGCATTTAATTTACCCCACTGACATATTGGAAACTAACGGTAAAGCGATATACTTCTTCGGAATAGTCGAAACCCGTATAAGTCACGGAAGTCAAGTGATAATTATCGGCCTGACTATTCAAAGCGGCGACGAAGGCATAGCCAGAAGTTCGGGATTCCGAGGAACAATCCAAAGTAACCAGATGCGTTTGGTCGACGGTTATCTTATTGAAAGTAATCTCCCCGGCCAAACTATTCAGTTGGCCAAAATAACTGGCATTGGGTTGTTTACCCTGCTGCGTTTCATTCTTAATCAAAGTATTGCTAGCGACTAATTGGGTATAGGTATCGACATCAGCACTTAACTGTGCCGCTTTCTCATATTGCGAAGCGAAAGTTGCTTCATTCATCTTTTGATTTAGTTGGGAAGTTTGATACTTGAAATATAAATCCGCCCCCCAAACGATTACAGCCATTAAAACAATGACAATCAGATTGATTTTTAAGATTTGCTTGATTACTTTATTTTTCGCTTTGATACTGCCCTTTTCTTTCAGGCGGTTAAAACGTTTTGAAGTATTGAAATCGAGGTTCTTTTTTTCCGGATAGAAACTGCCGGTCACCGCCAACAGCTGTGAGCTTTCAAACTGATCATTGTCATCATCCAAAGTAATGACCGTTATTCCTAATTGAGTTGATAAGGCTTCCGCAATCTTATGGTTATAGTCCTGCTCGGAAGCAATGATGACGCGGGAAACCGATTCCGTTGAATCTTTGGTATGTTGATATTGAACTAGCTCTAAGACTTTCTGAGCTAAACCCAAAACCAAATTTGTTTTCGCCGGTTGCCGGGAATCCGAGAAGTTGATAATTTCATCATTGTGATAAAGAATTGACTTAATTGAATTACCGAAACTTGTCGCGAAGATCTGATACGGATATTTCTCATCAAGCCCGCAATGCGACATATAAGACACAAAACTAACACCGGAAGTCGTAAAACGGAATTTCTTAATTCCCAAAGAATTAAGTAATTTTACATAATCGGAATATAAGCCTTGCGGTAAAGCCGCCGCTAAAACCTGTAGGGTATTCTCATCCTTGCTGGGAATCAGAAGATAATCGATCAAATATTCGCTGGAATTAGGTAACTGATTGATCATCGTATTATAAACATATTGATCCAAGGCCTCAGCTCCCATCACCGGCATTTTCAACTGTCGATAAATGATTGTCGAACTGTTGACCAAAAAAACGAAATTCTTTTGTTTACTGACTAGCGGGGCGATGACCTCTTTTAATTTGTCGGCGTCCTGAATAAACCCGTTGATAACTAAACCTTTTTCGAGATTAACCATCTTACCGGAAGTAAGCGTCTGTTCCTTTTTACCCTTACTGGCGGCGAAGAAGATTTTTTCATCAGTTACATAAAGTCCGTACATAATTTCCTCCCTTTATAAAACACTCGAATACATGCTGTAAATCGGTACAATGATGGCAATCATCACAAATCCGACGACTAGACCTAAGACAATGATCATAATCGGTTGTAATAAGGAAACCATTCGATTAGTCGCGGTCGCCGCTTCCTGTTCATAGTATTCGCTAACCGAGCGCAATACCCCATCAAGATCACCCGAACGTTCACCGGTATCGATCAACGAGATCAACAATTCATCGAAACACCCCATCTTCTCCACGGCTAAAGCTAAACTAGAGCCGCTGCGAATCTCCCGGATTCCGATATCGATCCTTTGGGAATAATAAGTATTCGCTAAGACTCTTTGACAGATCTCTAATGATTCGATAACGCCGATTCCGGCATGAAATAAGGATGCGAACGAAGATGCGAATCGGCTGGTATAAATCATCTTATTAAGTTTTCCGATCAGCGGCCATTTCGTTTTCATCGTGTCTTTCCATAGAATATAAGAATCGACGGTATTCAGTTTCCGGAATAAAAGAATCAACAGAATAATTCCTAACAGATACCAATACCAGCCATAGACTAAGCTGTTAGATAGATTCATCAGAAAGACGGTATACCAAGGCAACGCTTTCGCGTTCTCAAACATCGAAAAGAAACTCGGTAAAACCGAGGTCATCAAAAATGTAACGATCACTAAGACGACAATTCCTAAAACGATCGGATAGACCATTGCCGAAGAAATCTGATTATTCAGACGATGTTCGCGGGAGTAGTGATCGTATAATTCGGTCATGATGCTATCAAGCTGCCCACTGATTTCTCCGGAACGAACCATTTCGATGACGAATTCCGGGAACTGATAATCGTTTCGTTTCAACGCTTCGGATAAGGAAACCCCTTCCTGAAGCTGTTCATAGATTTGTTGATTGACGGTCTGAAACTGTTCGTTGATCGGCCGCTTTCGCATATTATCGATTGCCTGCCCTACTGACATTCCGGCGTGAATCATACTGCCTAACTGCCGACAGAATAAGGCCAGTTCTTGGTTCTTGGCCTTCCTTTTTACTACAACTTTCGCATTCTTTTCTGAATAACCTACACAATATAGTGAGCGTGAAGAAAGGATTCGGTATAAATCACTGGGATCTTTTGCTTCGATTCGGCCATTAATCTTTTGCTTTTTTTCATTTAAAGCTTCATAAGTATAAATCGGCATCGTCGTGTCCTTATCTTTAGATAATAATAGCACATAATGATGGTTTTATATGGATTTTTAGCGATTTTACCGGCTGGGCATCATAATTGACAGGACTAAAGACTCTCATTAAGATTAAGTATACCCCATGGGGGTGTAGGAGATTAAGATGCCTGAAAAAAAAGAAATATATAACCTTACCGGAATGTCCTGTGCCGCTTGTGCCAATACGGTAGAAAAAAGTGTTAAGAAATTACCGGGAGTCAAGAGCGCGAATGTTAATCTATTGCAGAACCGCTTGGATATCGAATATGACGATAAGAAATTAACCGATACGAATATTATTAACGCGATTACTTCTTCCGGTTACGGTGCTTCTTTACCGAATAGAGAAGTTAAAAAAGAAAACAACGATAATTTAAAAAGATCGTTGATTATTTCGATTGTTTTTCTTATCGTGCTTATGTATGTTTCGATGGGAATGATGCTGCATCTGCCTTATCCCAAAATCTTGGAAGAGAAAGTCTTTAAAGGAATAATTGAATTAGTTTTAGTTATGCCCATCGTTTTCTTAAACTTTCATTATTTTACCAATGGTTATAAACATTTATTCAAAGGTTCCCCGAACATGGATACCTTGATTGCGATCGGCTCTTCCGCTTCCTTGATTTACAGTCTAATTACCCTACTGATCGATGCCCATAATCTTGCTCAGGGAATCAATACGGCTTCGCATTATTATTTCGAATCGGCGGGCACGATTCTAACGCTGATTGCCCTAGGAAAATACTTTGAAGCTAATTCGAAACGAAAAACAAGCTCCGCAATTTCCAAGTTAATGGCGTTAGTGCCTTCTAATGCGACGGTAATTAGGGAAGGAAAAGAAGTTTTGATTCCGATTGAACAGCTCAAATTAGGTGACATCGTGCTAATCAAAGCCGGCGAAACCATTCCGGTCGATGGCACGATTATCGAAGGCTATGGTTCTTTAGATCAATCCGCGATTACCGGTGAAAGTTTACCGGTCGATAAAAAGATTGGTGACAAAGTGGTCAGTGCTTCAATATGTCAGGATGGCTATTTGAAATTCAAGGCCGACAAAGTCGGTGAAGATACCACCTTAAAACAGATCATTAAATTAGTTGAGGAAGCTTCAAGTTCGAAAGCCCCCATCTCTCGACTCGCGGATAAGATTGCGGGAATCTTCGTTCCGATTGTGCTAGGAATCTCCCTAATAACTTTCATTGTTTGGTTATTACTTGGCCAGCCTTTACCCTTCGCTTTAACGATGGCGGTCTCGGTGTTAGTAATCTCTTGCCCCTGCGCTTTAGGATTAGCGACACCTACCGCGATTATGGTCGCAACCGGTAAAGGCGCACAGAATGGAATTTTGATTCGCAGTGCCCAAAGCTTAGAAGTAACCGGAAAACTTACAACGATCTTATTAGATAAGACCGGTACCATCACCAAAGGTAAACCGGAAGTCACGGATCTTATTTCCTTAACCACCAAGGAAGAATTATTAGAGACAGCCTATTCTTTAGAGAACGCTTCCAGTCATCCCTTAGCTTTAGCCATCAAACATTACGGTAAAGAACATAATATTCTTCCTTTACCTCTAGAAAACTATGAAGCAATCCCCGGTCAAGGAATCTCTGGGCAATTGAATGGATTGTTAGTAACCGCCGGTAATCAGAAACAGTTGAATAACTACGATTTTTCCAAATTTAAGGAATTGACTGCTAAGTATGAACACCAAGGAAAGACGGTTTTGTACTTTACCAAGGATCATAAATTATTAGGAATGATTGCCCTAGCCGATCAAATCAAGGAAACCAGTAAGCTTGCAATCAAAGAGTTTAAAGCGCTGGGCTTAAAAGTAATGATGATTTCGGGCGACAATATAGAGACGGCCAAAGCGATCGGTGATAAGTTGGAATTAGATCAGATTATTGCCGGCGTATTACCCGTCGATAAAGCAGATGTAGTCGCTAAGCTTCAGCAACAAGGCGAAATCGTCGGTATGGTCGGCGATGGGATAAACGATGCGCCCGCCTTAACCAAAGCCGATGTCGGAATTGCGATTGGTGCGGGTACGGATATTGCGATTGAACAAGCGGATATTGTCTTAGTCAAGAATGACTTAATGGATGCCGTAAATGCGGTAAAGCTTAGTAAAGCGACGATTAAAACCATCAAACAGAATCTCTTCTGGGCCTTCATTTATAACCTCATCGGAATTCCTTTGGCGGCCGGGGTCCTATATCCAAGTCTTGGAATCCAATTATCACCGATGATCGGAGCTCTGGCGATGAGCTTCAGTTCCCTGTTCGTCGTATCCAACGCTTTACGGCTGCGTTTCTTTAAACCGTTAAACAAAGTTAATAACGTCAAGGACGTTAAAGGAGAAATGAAAATGAAAAAGACTTTAGTAATCGAAGGTATGATGTGTGATCACTGTGCTCAGCATGTAGAGAAAGCTTTAAACGGTATTGACGGAGTTAAAGCCCAAGTAAACTTAGCGAAAAAAGAAGCAACCGTAGAATTGACAAAAACGATTGCGGATGAAGCTTTAGTTAAGGCCGTTCAGGAAGCCGGTTACGAAGTCAAGGATATTAAGTAATGCAAGCGGATCATTCAGAGATTACTAGACTGATTAATACCGCTAAAGGGCAGCTGGAGGGAACTCTCAAGATGATCGATGATGACCGTTATTGTATCGACATCTCCAACCAATTAATGGCGACGGAAGCAATCCTTAATAAAGCCAACAAAGAAATAATCAGTGCCCATATGAAACACTGCTTACTTCAATCACAAAGTCCCAAACAACGGGAAGCGAAAGTTGCCGAACTAATTACCTTATTAGACAAGATGAATCGCTAAAGAAAACCTGTTAACGAAAGGTTAACAGGTCTTTTTTTATCCTTTGATAATATCGACTAATTGTTTTACTCTGGCCGGATCGATGGGTTTAGTATAATCACCGTCGACATGAGTCGCCGAACCCATATGAACTTCCGCCGGATGATAAGTCGTGACGAATTCTTTCAGATTGTTGATACGTAATCCGCCCCCGGCTAAGAAGATAACACCCGGTAATTCCTGCTTCGCCATCTCTAAATTCTTCGCTCCGTCAATGATACTGGGTTGATGGCCGCTCGATAGAATTCTAGCCAATGATAAACCTTTTAATTGCTTTACCGAAGTTTCATAATCGTTAACACTGTCGATGCAGCGATGTAAAGTCAATTCAAGTTTTCCTTTATTTTCCACTACCTGTTTGATTGCCGGCAGGTTCAATTCGCCATTGTCCAACAGCCAACCGAAAACGGCTCCGTTCAAACCGCATTCCTTAATCCATTCTAAATCCGCCAAATTAACTTTGAGATCTTCTTCACTGGTGCTGTAACCACCCCGGCTGCGTAACATAACATTGACGGGGATTTTAATATTCTGGGCAACCTGCTTAATCAAACCATGACTGGGGGTTAAGCCACCCTCGCCCATTCCGGTTACCAATTCCAACCGATCCGCGCCGAGATCCTCCAATAATTTTGCTTCATCGATATCCTGAGCAATCAATTCTAGTTTCATTTTTCCTCTTTCTAGCGATCAACGACTTCCAAGATCGCAAATTTTAAATAACCGGAAATGTTTTCGCCCCAAACAATCGGATGATCGGGAGCCTGCATCCGGAATTCAACTTCTCTAAGCCGCTTATGTTCACTCTGCGCCGCTTCTAAAATCGTCTTGCGGAATAAACTTTCATTGAAATATTCCGAGCAGGAACAGGTAACCAAGAATCCCCGCGGATTTAATAAACGCATCGCCTGCCGATTTATTTCGCGGTAACCTTTAATCGCATTCTTTAAAGTGGCGGCCGTTTTAGTAAAAGCCGGTGGATCCAGAATGATTACATCGAACTTCTCTCCCGCCTTCTGATATGCCGGTAACTGATCAAAGACATCAGTGACCAAAAAACTAACCGTATCTTCTAACTTGTTTAATTGGGCATTTCGTCTTGCTTGGTTGATCGCCAGCTCGGAAGAATCTAGGCCGATGACTTCTTTAGCGCCAGCCGCCCCAGCATTTATCGCAAACCCTCCGGTATGGGTGAAACAATCTAAGACCCTGGCATCCTTGCAGATTTTCCGAATCGCAAAACGATTCAATTTCTGATCCAAAAAATATCCGGTCTTCTGTCCGTTCGCCACATCGACTTCTAAGTTTAAACCGTTTTCTTCAATCAATACTTTGGTCTCAAACGGTTCCGATTCAAACCCTTTCAGGCGGTCTAAACCTTCTAAGGTACGAACTTTCGCATCCGAACGGTTATAGACACCTTTAATGGATACTCCGTCTTTTTCTAAAATATCCAACATCATTTTAATTAATTTTTCTTTGCGAACTTCGATACCCAATGTATCCGCCTGAATAACTAAAATGTCATTATACTTATCGATAATCAAGCCTGGCAGCCAATCGGCTTCAGCATATACTAACCGACAGGAATTTAGGTCGATTACTTTCTTGCGATATTCATACGCATCCTTTAAACGCTTATACCAAAACTCATCGTCGATCTTGACCTTTTCATCCCTGGTTAAGATTCTAATTCGAATCTTGGAATGATCGTTCAGATAACCGTAACCTAAAAAATGCTGGTGAATATCTTCGACTTCGACAATGTCGCCATTGCGATAGCTGCCGGAAACTTCGGAAATTTCATTATCGAAGATCCAACATCCGCCATCCCTCAGCGTTCTTCCTTCGCCAGCCTTTAAAGTTACTTTTGTCATTGTTTACCCCCAAATAAGTGAGAAGCCCATTACTAACATCCAAATATAAGCGCATGTCTTCGGGATCATTAACATCCCGACCTTCGGATATTTCTTCGCGAAGATGGTCACCGGTAAATAACAAGCAAAGCTTAGGATAATGGCCAAGAACATCCAGCGGAAGCCGTCATCGTAAGTCAGAGATGACCAGATAAATAACACCGCAATCAATAATCCCATGATCAGAAACGGAATATTCCGATATAATGACCACTTTAAATTTTCTTTGCCGCTAGTCCAGTCATTCTGCGGGAAGAAACAGATTACAATTCGTAATAAAGCCAAGGCATACACCAAGATCGTCACGATCAAAGGTGCTGGTAAATCCGGATATAATAATTGCCAGATCTGAAACAAGATTACATAGAACACGGTCATCGTGATCGAAGTAATCTTCTGACCATTTCCTAACCAATGATCGCTGTCTTCCTTTTTCCCTTGAGCATTTACTAACATTCTGGGGATTAAATGAAAGGCATCGCCGGCTCCTAGGATCAACGCCAAGAAACCATATAACAGAATTTCAATCTGACTATTGAATAAGTCGAAGTAAATCAAGGCTGCAGTTAGGGTAAAACTTAAGTATAAAATATCGAAGATATTCTCCATCCATTCACTGATTTTCATCTTATGTACAACATTCGGCTTCATTTTTCGCTCCTTTTCCCCCAACCTTACGTTGGTTATTATCGCACT
>JAEZBR010000081.1 GCA_023426935.1 Bacillota bacterium
GTCCACAACTAATCAGAATGAGTATACCCAGAAGATTTCTTCGGTTGACTATGCGGATGGCTACGATGTCGTTATTGCTACAATGTTAGCGGAAAAGATCGGTCGAAAAGTTGAAATCGTTAAGTTAGATTGGGACAATCTGATTCTTGCCTTAAATAATAAGCAGATTGATTGTATCATCGCGGGGATGACCGATACTGAAACCCGGGAAAAAGAAGTTAATTTTACTTCTCCCTACTATGAATCCGAAGAAGTTATCATTGTTAAAGCCGATAGTAAATATGCTAATGCGACAAGTTTAGCTGATTTCTCTGGGGCGAAGATTCAAGGTCAGATGAATACAATGTACGATGAGATTATCGACCAGATTCCCGGAGTTAATCACCAACCGGCGGCCGAAGCTTTCCCCGCCGCGATCCAGGCTTTAAAATCCGGGGCAGTTGAAGGGGTTACTTCCGAATTACCGGTCGCCAAAGGAGTAGTCAGTGCCAATCCGGAACTTACAATCGTTCGCTTTGAAAAAGGCAAAGGATTCTCGGTTGATACGACTGTTTCGATCGCGGTTAACAAGAGTGATACCGAATTACAACAGCAGTTGGAAGAGGCTTTAAGCACGATCGATACCGATACCCGCAATCAATTGATGGAAGATGCGGTCAACCGTCAGCCGGCCACTAACTAGTAACATGGAAACTTTTATTCAAAATGTCTTGGAGATTATCAGTAAATACTGGCCTAGTTTATTACTAGGCGTCAGAACGACTTTGATTGTCTCCCTTTCCGGCACGATTTTAGGTTTATTGTTAGGCTTGTTGGTTGGTGGATTAAAGGCCGTTAAGTTAGATTACACGGCATCTAAACTTTCCCGGTTCTTTAAGAAACTGTACGATATTTTAGCTTATATCTATATCACGATTTTCCGGGGAACCCCGATGATGGTGCAGGCGGTCTTTATCTATTATGCCTTGTTGAATGTCTTACATTGGAACGCCCTCACGGCAGCAATCACGGTCATTTCCGTCAATACCGGAGCTTATATGGCCGAGATCATCCGTTCAGGAATTCAAGCGGTCGATGTCGGTCAGACCGAAGCCGCTAGATCCTTAGGAATGTCCAACACGCAAACCATGATCTTCGTGGTTTTACCTCAAGCAATCAAAAACGCTTTCCCGGCGATCGGAAATGAATTGATTGTCAATATCAAGGATTCCTCGGTTCTTATGATTATTTCAATCACCGAATTGATGTTCCAAAGTAAATCGATTGCCGGTTCGACTTTCTTATTCACCGAAACGTATTTTGTCGAAGCGATGATCTATCTGGTCCTAACTTCGATTGCGGCTTTAATCCTTAACTATATTGAGAAGAAGATGAACAAAAACGCCACCAATTTCTCAATCCCCCAATCGGTTACCGTACCGATCAGTACGAAGAATATCCGGATGAAAAAGGAGAAACAGTAAAATGGCTTTAATTGAAATTAAAGATGTGCATAAAAGTTTCGGTTCCTTAGAGGTTCTCAAAGGAATCAGTTTCAAAGTCGAAGAAGGACAAGTCGTTTCCCTAATCGGACGTTCGGGCTCCGGTAAGAGTACTTTACTGCGCTGCCTTAATCTTCTTGAGAAACCGGATTCCGGATCGATTATCGCGTTCGGTCAGGATATCTTACAAACGAAAAAAGTTAATGCATATCGGGCGAAAGTCGGAATGTGTTTCCAACAGTTTAATCTTTTCAATAATCTGAATGTTTTAGAGAATTGTATCCTACCTCAGACTAAAGTCTTAAAAATTTCTAAGCATCAAGCCAAAGAAAAAGCCTTGGAATATTTATCCAAGGTTGGCATGCAGGATTTTGTCAACGCGTCCGTCGCCACCATTTCCGGGGGGCAGAAACAACGCGTCGCTATCGCCAGAGCACTATGCATGAATCCGCAACTAATGTTATTTGATGAACCCACCAGTGCCTTAGATCCGGAAATGGTCAATGAAGTTCTTAATGTCATAAAGGATCTAGCTCACAAAGGTTTAACGATGATTATCGTTACCCATGAAATGTCTTTTGCGAAAGATGTTTCCGATCAGATGGTTTTCTTAGATCAGGGTAAGGTTGAAGAAGAAGGTACGCCTGATCAGTTATTCAACCATCCGCAAAGTAAACGAACCGCGGAATTTCTTAAATCATTCACTAAATAAATGATCTAAGAAACTTATTACCGAAGTCGTTACTTCCGGCGCCCAGAAGCTGGGATCGGCATGTCCGACACCCTCAATCACGATCATCTCTACCTCGTTGCCCTTTTTCACTAAAGCTTCGTAAAGAGCTTGCGATTGCGCCAGCGGAACGATCTTATCCTTAGATCCATGAAGGATCATGATCGGTGGTAATTTATTAATCTTATCCAGATAAGGAATAACCCGATGAGCTTTAACTAACTCATTCTCGGTCTCCTTATCTTTTAATTTTAGGAATAATTCCTTGACCTTCTTGGCATCCATCTGGGAATTGAGATAATCATCGTCCGCAATCAATGAAAGATCGGTAGGAGCATAGTAATCGACTAAACCACCGAAAGCGATTTTACTGGCCAAGCCATACTTTGGATCATCCTTGGTCAATAATTGTAATAAAGCGGTGTGTCCGCCGGAAGAATCACCGGCTAAGATTAACTTATGCGGATCGAAATTGAATTGAGCCTGATTATTCAGTAAGAATTCCAAAGCACAATTGCTATCGATTACTTGTCCGGGGAAGGAAACTTCTTCCAAAGTCCGATATTCGATTTCGGCTACACAGTAACCGGCTTGGACAATCGGTTCCCAAACCATAAGACCATGTCCCAGATTCTGTTTCATCCATCCGGAACCTTTGGTGTGAATAATTAACGGATATTTTCTATTCTGATGATAATTAACCGGATAAAGAAAGTTCAGATGTAGTTTTGTTCCGTCCGGAAAAGTCTTATAAACGATATTCAGTTCTACCTGCGGTTTAAGATAAGTTAAATCCGGTTTAATTATTTGGTTCATGAGTTTTCTTTGATCTGACCACTTGCTTCCAGATCTTTAATGATTTGGGCATAACGTTTTTCGTCCAGCTTAAACTTCGTTAAGTAGATTAAATAACCGGCCACGATAAAGACTAGCGGAATTATAAACATTGAGATCTTCACAATCATCTGACCGCCGGCATCGATACTGGTCGCCGCCACATCGCCACTCTTGATTCCGGAAAGAATCAGGGTTAAGGAAATAACCCCGGTCGATAAAGCCGCTCCGATTTTATTGATCAGCGGTTGGATTGAAAAAGTGATACTGTCATTGCGCTTATGCAACTTCCATTGCCCATATTCAATCGTATCCGCTAAGAACATCAGCATCAGTAACTGAATGAATGCCTGTCCGACAAAGATGACGACCGCCGCGGCAGCGATTAGATACAAGCTTGATTCCGCAAAGAAGAAGATGAAATACCCGACAATAACCAAGATGGTCGAAACCGTGTAGAGTTGTTTACGGGTATGTCTTTTGGAGAAAAACGGGAACACGATTAAGGCTGCCAACTGAGCGATTCCGCACACTCCCGCTAACACTGCATACATATTAATATCTCCATAGAGATATTGCATGTAATAAGCCGCAAAACCTGTCGTGGTACAATAACCAACCATGAATAAAGCCATCGCTAAGGCGGTCCACATTAATTGATCGTTAGCGAATAAGACATGGAATAATTCCTTGAGGGTTGTTTTACTTTCCTGTTTAAATTTATTTTTATCTTCCTTAACCCCAAAGATCGTAAACATCTGAAACGCCAACATCAGAATGGAAACCGCAACGGCAACGATAAACCACGCTTTGGTCGTATTACCCAAAGCCGTAGTAATCGGCTGCCAACCAACCATGATGATATACATTCCGATATTGGCACAGATTCTCGCGAAAGCACCATAGCTTTCCCGCTTCTTCTGATCTAATGTTAACGAAGGCATCATTGACCAATACGCAATATCATTGATTCCGTATGAAATATCCCAAGCAATATAAGCAACACCGAAAATGATCGCATACCAATAATTAGTTAAACCGAAGTCCGAAAACATAATTAAGTAGAAAACAACTGAAGCTAAAGCTCCGAAAAGGATGGCCGGTTTAAATTTGCCATACTTGGAATGGGAATTATCGATAATCAGCCCGGTAATCGGATCGTTCAAAGCGTCTAGAATTCTCAACACCGTCAATACTACCGAAACCAACGCAAAGGTCGCCTTCGGTAAAGTCATGATATTCGATAAGAAATACAATAACGCATTGGCTTCGAAGGCATAGAACATATCTCTGCCCACAGTACCTAGCCCAAAGAAATACTTATTCTTCGTTTCCTGTTTGGTCATTATGGCCCTCCTTAATTGAAGTTATCTCCCGATTTTTAATAATGTACATTTCACTGCCGAAATCTCCGGGTACCCGAATATGCTCATTATAACCGGCTCCGTTAAAGACATTGTTTAAACCTATACCGGCTTTCAACGCTTTTCCCGAGGCTTCATAGTGTTGTTTACCCGTATCTAATCCGAGATGTTTACCGGCCTCTCTGACTAGTAATCCTTGAGAATTAACTTTGACCGGTAATACCTGTTCGATCAATTGTCCGAACATCTCGATATTTAGTTTAAATTCTCGACTATCGATTTCGTAGTTCGCCTTGGGATCTATCCCCTTTACTTCTAACTTATCATATCCCGGACTTACCGGTTGTAAAAGGCGGTATTTCGTAACAATTGCTTTATTATCCTTAACTACTTCGAAAGTTTCTTTATTCTCTTGATTATCGAAACGATAGAACCTTCCGTATTGGAATAAAGAACGATGTTTAACATAGAATGAAATCTGAGCTTTAATTTCTTTCAATTCTAAGGGTGACAACCGATTAAGATCTAACTCATACCCTAAATCCCCGTAACAAGCTACCTGGAATCTAGTCGCTAAAGGCGTCTTTCTTAAAGTTTGGGCACAGGGTGAAGCCGAAACATGCGCTCCCATTACCGACAAAGGATAAAGATAACTGTAATTTTTTTGGATCCTAAGCCGCTCGATTGGATCGGTATCGTCCGAAGCCCAGATCTGTGGCGAATAAGCCATCATTCCTAAATCGAATCGATTTCCGCCCGAAGAACAGGATTCCAATAAAATTTCCGGCCGCGCTTTAAATATCCGCCCTAAAATCTCATATAAACTTAAAATATATCGGTAAGAATACTCGCCGGAAACGCCTACTAACTGTCGGTTCATATCCCATTTAACATAATCGACTTTCGCCGAATCTAAGATTTCCGAAACCTTATTAACGATATAATCTTTCACTTCGATTTTCGTTAAGTCAAGCAGTAATTCATGACGGCCATAAAACTCCGGTCTATCTTCTTCTTTTATTGCCCAATCCGGATGTGCCCGATAAAGATCGCTGTCCGGGTTAATCGCTTCCGGTTCAAACCATAATCCGAATTTCATGCCCAGAGAATGAATTTTTTGAGCTAAACCGATAATTCCCTGCGATAATTTCTTCGGGTTAGGTTCATAATCACCTAGGCCTGCTAAATCATTATTCCGTTTCCCGAACCAACCATCGTCTAAGACAAATAGTTCAACTCCCGAATCTTTCGCTTTCTTCGCTAAGCTTAATAATTTATTCTGGTCAAAAGAAAACATAAAAGCTTCCCAGGAATTAATTAAAATAGGTCTTTCCCGGTTTGCCCAATGCGGATTGACTAAATGGTTATTTACGAAATCGTGAAAATGATGGGATAAGTCATTCAAACCCTGATCGGAATAAGACATGACGGCGACTGGGGTTTCGAAAGCTTCACCCGGTTTTATTTCCAGATTAAACCTTTCCGGTTGAATACCCGTCTGAATTCGCACGCTTCCTCTAAGATCTAAGGAAATTGAAGAATAATGGGACCCACTATAGATTAAATTGAAGCCCCAAGCTTCCCCCTGATCCTCAGTGGTCAAAGGTTTCTTTAAGATAAACCCGGGATTAGTCCGCGAGGAAGAAAAACCCACTCTGCTTTCATTAATAATCGTTCCCTGTAGCTTACTTACTTTCTTCTGAACTTCTTTAGCCCATAAACCATTAAAAGTTATTACTTCCAATTCTTCCTGTAAACAATCAAATCCCAAACTCATTAGTTTTCTGAGCTTAATTATCGCTTCGCCATTATTTAGCAATTTACAGCTTCGGGAAATCACATCGCAATCCGGATAGATTGTATAGTTTAATTCCAACTGGGCTTTTGTAACGAGATCTTTAAGATAAACGATTAATGTCGCTTCCGCTTTATGACCGTCCGGAAGTTTTTCTAGGTTAAGATTACCTTCGATTATTTCATAATGATCATAGACAAAATCGGCGGTATTGGAACCGTTTACTTCCCATTCCAACATCGCTTCCCGAAAATCACCGGTTCCGCTTCCCGAAAATTCTAACGGTAACACATCGAGACAATATTTATCATCGCGCGGATCATAGTAAACGGAATCACCGTAACCACAATTTCGTTTTAAGCTCAAAGCGTCCGCATCGTTTATTTCAACTTTTATCCCATAGTAAAGATGTTCCAAATGCTTAAAAGGCGTGACCCGAAATAAGTAACTGGTATTCTGTGTTTCTAATTCGAATACTCCGTTAACGAATCGGATATTGTTGGTGGGCGACATATTGTTCATAAGCCTTTTCACTTACTCCTTCATCCTTGATCATCTGCTGATAAAACTTACCGCTTTCTTTCACGGTTCGTTCTAAAGTCTTGGGATCGATATTTACGATTCCGAATTTCATCGACATTCCTTCCAACCATTCCCAGTTATCGATAAAACACCAATGGTAATAACGGGTTACCGGTACCCCCGAAGCTAAAACCGCTTTTAAATGTTCATAAATGTAACGACTGCGGAATTTGTCTTGATTATCGCAGGTGCCGTTTTCGGTAATAAACAAAGGTGCTTGATACTTATCATAAAACTGTTTACATAATTGCGTTAATCCTTCCGGATAGATTTCCCAATTTAAATCATTCTTAGGGGTATTCTTTTTAGTTCCGTCGCCTAAGCCTTTGCAGGTCGAACGTGAATAATAATTTAAGCCGATAAAGTCATAATACTTCCCTTCAGTATTTCCTTTATACGGGAAAGCTTTCTTACCGGTATTCATGGCGATTGCCAAGGAAGACTGAAATACTTTTTCGGACATCTTAGTCGCGAAACAGTGCCAAGGATTATGTTGGTTTAACGGCGCAAAAGCCCGAACATGTAAGGCCGTTCCGACTAAGGCATGCGGATAATATTGATGAATCAACTTATAAGTATCGATGTGACAAGTTACAAAAGTATTCATAATCTTTAACATCTCCGGAATTGAATTATGTCCCGGAGGCCAATCCCCACCCATATAACCATTTAACGCATAAACATTCGGCTCATTTAAAGTAATCCACGATTCGATATCTTTGCCAAGAAAAATAATTACCTTTTCGGCATATTCACGGAATAACTCCGGGGCCTGAGGATTCAAAAAACCACCCTCATCCTCAAACCATAAGGGGTTAGAAAAATGCCACAAGGTAACTAAAACTTTGATATTTTTACTTTTTAATAATTCCAGTTCTTCCTTATAACGTTTTAATGCTTCCAAGGAAAACTCGTGAGGTTTAGGTTCAATTCGTGCCCATTCAAGCCCGATTCTGGCATATTTAATGCCCAGCGACTCCATCAGCAATGCATCCTGCTTCCACAATTCCCAGTGTTTATCCGTAATATCCGGACTGGAATTATCATGGATTTTACCTTGCGTATACCAGCGATACCAGTTGGTGTTGGTTTCGTCACCTTCGATCTGAGTCGCCGCGGAAGCTACTCCAAATTGTAAACTTTTAAAATCTAACACATGATCGTTCATAAAGTTACCCCGACATTTAATATTATAACATAATACGCTGCGGGGTTAAATTTTTGTTAATTTGAAGATCGTAATTTCCTTTAATTATTGTTGAAAGTTCCTTTTCATTCCTTATTCTCGCTGGAAGTTCCTGTTTTCGTTCTTTTATAATGTTAATGTGACAGAGCGGGTGGTTTCATTAAGGAGGTGTCAATGGCATGGCCAA
>JAEZBR010000003.1 GCA_023426935.1 Bacillota bacterium
ATTGTAACTAAATCCTGATTCTCGTAAAGATTGATTGAAAATAAGGCTCCCTGCGTCGAACGTACAGTCTTAGAACTATAGGGATCACAACAGCCGCTAGAGAATACAACCGTCTCAAATCCAAACGCCAGTGCTAAACGAATTATCGTTCCGACGTTTCCGGGATCTTGGATCTGATCTAGGATGATTATCCGTTTACCTAAACCTTTAGGTTTGGGTTTGCGGGCAATACCCAGAAATTTATTCTCGGATACGGTACTGCTAAGTTTACCGATGATTGAAGGCGCTACTAAATATGTAGTGGGAAAAGAAAAAGGAATTCTTTCTTTTTCATTTACCAATAAGACCTCCAGATAACCTTTTTCCTTGGCTTCCTCAATAAGATGCAGATCTTCGATGACGAAAAGTCCGGATTGATCCCGATTTTTCTTTTCTTTTAATGAAGCCCAGAATTTGACCTTCTCATTTGCAAGGGAAGCTAATCTTTCCATTACTTTAGAACCTTTTCGCAACGCGGACATAGACCATCCGCATTTACTTCCGGGACAATATTCCAACATCTCTGGCAGACTTTTCCCTCCGCCTTTTTGATTTCGATACTGCCGATAGAATATTCTTCCATTTTATCTTTACTGTAAGTTACTTTGGAAACGATTAATAACTGTGCTAATTGGCTAGGAGAATATCTTTCACTCAATGCTTGGTACTCCGGGTTTAAGTTTAAGACTACCTCAGCTTCTAAAGATTTATGGATAATTTCTTTTACCCTAGCATTCTCTAACGCTTTTAACACGTCATCTCGAACTAAGAAGAATTTTTCATAGAATTCGGTTAATTCCTTACTTCCGGAATAATCTTTTACTTCCGGGAAATTATGTAAGAAGACCGACTTTCCGTCATAAGTATTCGCTTTACTCCAAATTTCTTCAGCGGTGTAGGAAATAATCGGAGCCAGTAACGATAACAAGGCATTCAAGCAATCATAAATAACCGTTTGACTCTGACGACGATTATTGTCATCTACCTTTTCGATATAGAGAATATCTTTGGTAAAATCTAAATAGAATGAACTTAATTCATTAGTCAGGAAGTTTGAAATCGTATTGACTACGGTAACATAATCATAGTTTTGATAAGCTGTTTTCGCTTTCTTAACTACTTCATTAAGTTTTATCTCCAGGTACTGATTCAAGGGATTCATCTTCGCGTATTCAACTTTATCAGTCAGATATGCGAAATCGGTCTTACCATTTTTACCTACAGAATTCGTAACTGATAACATAAATTTAAAAGTATTACGAATTTTACGATATTGTTCCGAAACATGCTTCATCAAATCGTCGGAACAACGAACATCCTGGGTATAATCGGAAGTCGCCGCCCATAGACGAATAATATCCGCTCCATAAACATCGATGATTTTCATGGGGTCGACGACATTACCTAAAGATTTGCTCATCTTGATTCCTTTGCCATCTAAGACATAACCATGGCTTAAAACACTCTTATAAGGTGCTTGACCGGTGGTGGCGGTCGCCACGATTAAACTTGAATTGAACCAACCCCGATATTGATCGGAGCCTTCAAAATAGAGATCACAGGGATAAGGGTAATTTCTGGCAATCAATGAATTGAAACTGGAACCAGAATCGAACCAGACATCCATAATATCTTTTTCCTTAGTAAATAAGCCGTTGGGAGATTTCGGGTTGGTATAACCTTCCGGTAATAATTCTTTCGCTTCTTTTTCAAACCAGATATTTGAGCCATGTTCGGCAAATAATTGAGCGACATGCTCAAAAACTTTTTCATCGAAGATCGGACTCTTGTCTTCGTTATAGAAAATCGGAATCGGTACTCCCCAGACTCTTTGTCTAGAAATACACCAATCACCGCGATCCTTGATCATGTTATATAATCGAACTTCACCAAAATCGTTAATCCAATTGACCTTCTTAACCTGCGCTAAAAGCTGTTCGCGGATTTTCTCGATTGAAGCGAACCATTGAACGGTTGCCCGGTAAATAACTGGTTTTTTCATTCTTTCATCGAACGGATAACTATGGGTATATTTCTCGACGGCTAATAAATGGCCGTCATTTTTAAGCTTCTCAATAACTAAATTATTAGCTTTAAACACAAAGACTCCGTTTAAATCATCACCGGCTTCTTTGGTTAAGCAACCCTTCTCATCAACCGGACAAAAAGCCGGTAAATGATAACGTAAACCGGTCAGATAATCGTCCATACCATGACCTGGAGCCGTATGTACACAACCGGTACCATCTTGATCGGTAACATAATTGGCTAAGACAACTAAACTAGTCCGATCATAGAACGGATGCTTGACGGTGATATATTCCAAGTCTTTTCCTAAATAAGTTTTAAGAATTTTATAATCGGATAAGCCGAATTTTGTCATCAGAGTTTCGACTAATTTATCTAAAACAATAAGTTTCCCTTTAGTAGTTTGTACAACAGCATATGTAAAGCCAGGATTTAGAGCAATTGCCAGATCCGCGGGAATCGTCCAAGGTGTCGTAGTCCAAATAACAAACTTCTCATCGCCATTCAAGACGCCTTTAGCATCGACTACATCGAATGAAACATAGATCGTGTCATCGGTTTTATCTTCGTAATAGGTCTCGGTATCCGCAACGGCACTTTCTCTTTCCGGTGACCAATAAATCGGTTTAAGACCCTGATAAACTAAACCTTGCATCGCCATCTTTGCGAAACTACGGACTTCATCGGCTTCATACTCTTTACTATAAGTCAGGTAGGGATGTTCATAATCCGCTACGCAACCTAAACGTTTTTCGGTAGCCATTTGGATTGCGACTTGAGCTTGAGCATATTTCTGACATTGCGTTCTAAATTCCGCCGTCGTCATTTTCTTACGATCATAACCAAGTTTAGGCATCATATTTTCAATCGGTAGACCATGAGTATCCCAACCGGGGTAAAAAGGCGTGTTATAACCGGCTAAATAATGAGATTTAAGAATAAAATCCTTAATTACTCTATTCATCGCCGTACCCATATGTAAGTTGTTATTGGCATAAGGAGGACCATCGTGAAGAATAAATGATTCGTCATGTTCATGAGCTTTCATCATTACTTCATAGAGTTTTTCGTCTTCCCATTTTTTTAAGATCAATGGTTCTTTCTTTGGTAGATTTCCCCTCATCTCAAAATCCGTATTCGGCATCTGTAGTGTTTCTTTCCAATCCATGCTTGTTTCCTCCTTCGGCAAATAAAAAACGTCCGCTAAGGACGTTAATATTACGCGGTACCACCTTAAATTCATGCCCTGAAGCATGCTCTTGATTACGGATAACGGTCGTTTCCCGGCAGGTTCTACTTAAATTTCTTCCTGCATGATTCAGCGTGATCTGGTTGATTTTTAGTCACATTTTTCAGCACTTCAATGTTTCTCTAAAGACTTAGAATCAATTAGTCGTTGAATTTACTTATGCTCTTCCGATTTATCATCCTTCGCTAGATAATCTAGGTTAGGAATCGTGGGAATTTTAAACGAATCTAACATCTGATTCATTGATAATAGCTTGTCCTTAATATCGGAACGCATGAAGGATGTCTCCTTACTTACTCTGCTTATTTCGATAAAGACGGTCTTGGCTGAAGTCATCGCTTCTCTGACAATCAGATCGGCGTTTCCTTTAGCGGTCTCAATTACCTGATTCGCTTCTTTCAAGGCTAATCGGGATATTTCTTCAGCAGCTTTTTCGCGCATCGACAATTCATTGATCAGTGTCGAATAACGTTGTTTAAGTTGCATAAGCTGTTCGTTTGCCGCTTTGATCTGGGTTTGATAACGAACCAGTTGTTCTTTTAACTCGCGGTTTTCAGCTTGAGCCCTTTCTAATTCTTCATCGCGGTTTAGTCGGGCATAACTATCTTGTTTTCGTAAAAATCGGCTTGGCCGCAAAGTAAGGACTCCTTTCTAAATAAACTTGAATACCTCAACTGCTCTATTACCGGATTTGGTAACTTTGGCAGTTAAAACTAGCTTAAATCTGCCTACTTGTCTAATCGAAATGATGTCCCCATTATCACATAACTCGTCACTTTTCTCAATAGTCAGAAAGTTCCGGTTAATCATTCCCTGCGTTATTAACTGCTGAGCCTTGGCTCGTGAACAGCCGGCAATCTCGGCTACTAAGGCATCTACCCTAAAACTGTTTACAAATACTGATTTCTTGGCATATTTATAATTTGGTATTGTTAAGTCTTTTAAGACTTCAAATGAATCAGATCCATAAGGCAAGATTACCTGCTTAATTAAGAAATCAGATAATTCATTTCTGGTAATTACGTAAGCATATCCCTCATCAATCCAGACATCACCAAGTCGATTTTTGGCGATTCCACTGGCTAATAAGGCTCCATAAACATTTCGTTGCGTGACTTTGGGACTAACTTTTGCCCTTAAAGTAACCAACTGCCCTTGATAACTAGGAATGCAGATACAGCGAGAGATTGAATTGTCATCGTTAGGAATAACTTCATAATTAACTTTATTCTGAAGATACTCCCGCGCAAGCTTTAGTTCACTAGGTCCAAGAAAATCTGAGATGATATAACTAGAATTCTCTGAACCTGCGATAAGATCATCTAGACGCTTAATCAGCCAACGATTATAACTGCTGCGATCCTGACTCATTGGAATCGTTAGAGATATCGCCATCAATACCGACATCATCCGGCGTGCAAAGGATTGAATCGACATCGACATGTTTAATCTGACCGTTCAGACCATAGGTAACACCCTGTAAAAAGTCGATGACTCTCTGCTTATAATCAGTGGATAGTTTTCGTAAATTAACCATCACGGCATTCTTCTCTTTTAATCTTTTGGCAATCTCAATAGTTTCATCAAAAGAACGCGGTTCGAAAATAATTATATTAGCTTTTAGATTTTCATTCTTTCTAACAGCCTTCTCATATTTACTGATTGGTTTAGTATCTGTTTCCGGTGCATATACTTCATTCTGATTGTCTTCTTCATCATCCGGTTGGGTGAAGAAATTACTGATATTTTTCTTGAAACTCATGGTTTGTCTCCTTTTGTTAATATTATAGCATCACCTTTTAAGATTGCATCATTTTTCCGAATCATCCATTGATAAAACTGCCATAAAGGCTTCCTGAGGAATTACCACTGAACCGACTGCTTTCATCCGTTTCTTCCCCTCCTTTTGTTTCTCGAGCAATTTCTTCTTACGGGTGATATCTCCCCCGTAACATTTCGCTAAAACATTTTTTCTTAAAGACTTAATATCACAGCGTGCAATAATCTTACCATTGATGGCGGCTTGAACCGGGATTTCAAATTGCTGCCGCGGAATTAATTCTTTCAATTTATTCGTAATGGCGACTCCCCGATGATAAGCAAATTCCCGATGGACAACAAAGCTCAAAGCATCGACCGCTTCTCCATTCAATAAAATATCCATCTTGCAGAGATCAGAAGCGCGATATCCGATTAGATCGTAATCGAAAGAAGCATACCCTCTGGAACAGGATTTTAATTTATCGAAAAAATCAAAAACAATTTCTCCTAAAGGTAATTCATAAATAATCTGGCGGCGATGATCATCTAAAGCCTTCATATCCCGATATACTCCCCGTTTACCCTGGCATAATTCCATAATGGCTCCGATATAAGTTTCCGGAGTCATAATCGAAGCTTTTACAAATGGTTCTTCAATATGATCTAAGTGCGTACCATCAGGAATTAATGCCGGATTATCGACTTCTTCGAGCGTACCGTCAGTCTTATATACTTTATAGATAACACTGGGAGCCGTGGCGATTAAATCGAGATTATACTCTCTTTCCAAGCGCTCCTGAACGACATCCATATGTAATAAACCTAAGAAACCGCAACGGAATCCAAATCCCAAAGCCTGGGAAGTTTCCGGTTCAAAAGTCAATGAAGCATCGTTTAGCACTAACTTTTCTAGGGCATCTTTCAATTCGTTATATTTCACATTATCAGTCGGATATAATCCGCAATAGACCATCGGATTCAACTTACGGTAACCGCTTAAAGGTTTAGCCGTGGGATTATCTTTTAAAGTAATCGTATCACCGACATGAATATCTCTTACCGATTTAATTTGGGCGGCCAACCAGCCTACTTCACCGGCAACTAACTCATTTTTCTTAACTTCATTCGGTGTTCTTACGCCTAATTCCGTAACCAAGAAAGAAAGATTATGATTCATGAATAAGATTGTATCTCCGACTTTTACCGTTCCTTCTTTAATTCGGATAAAGACAATAACGCCTCTGAAAGAATCATATAAAGAATCAAATACTAAAGCTTTCAAAGGTGCTTTCGGATCACCTTGGGGAGCGGGAATAAGTTTAACCACTTGTTCGAGTACTTCTTGAATATTTGTCCCGTTCTTAGCGGAGATACATGGCGCATCATCGGCAGGTAGACCTAGTTCATCTTCAATCTCCTGCTTAACCAGTTCGGGTTGGGCACTAGGTAAATCGATTTTATTGATAACCGGGATAATCTCCAGATTGTTATCCAAAGCTAGATAAACATTAGCTAAAGTCTGGGCTTCAATACCTTGGGTGGCATCAACAACTAAAATTGCCCCTTCGCATGCGGCTAAGGAACGTGACACTTCATAGGTAAAATCGACATGCCCGGGAGTATCGATTAAGTGAAAAGTATAATCATGACCATCTAAGGCATGATAATGTAACTGCACAACATTTAGTTTGATGGTAATTCCGCGTTCCCGTTCAAGAGCCATCGAGTCCAATAGCTGGGCTTTCATCTCTCTTTTCTCAACTGTATGTGTCAACTCTAAAATTCGATCAGCTAAAGTTGACTTGCCGTGATCAATATGGGCAATGATACAGAAATTACGAATATATTTCTGTTCCATATTAATGGAGAATCAAGCCTACTAATTGCTTGCCATAACCGTTTTTAAGATCTTTGGCACTACAACGTGACTTACCTTCTAATTGAACTTCATTGAAACATAAAACTCGCCCCGAACAAGCAACACATAATTTATCGTTAATAAAAGGTAGGATTTCTCCATCCGGTTCATCGGTTGTAATTTCAGAGACTTCTACTTCCCAAAATTTAATCTTCTGATCTTTAATTAAGGCATACGAAACCGGATTCGGAATTAAGGCCCGAATATGGTTATAGGTCTGCAGATAGCCTTTGGTAAAGTCAATCTTCTCTTCTTCGGGTTTAATATTGTACGCGAAACTTACCTGTGATTCATCCTGCGGAATGCTTTCATAATTTCCTTTAATCAAAGATTCGATATTCTCGTGCAGTAACGCTACTGCCGCCTTTTGCATATCTAAAGATAGTTGTCCGTAGGTGTAACTCTGGGGAATCTCAACTTCTTTTTTGGCAATCATATCACCGGCATCCATCTTACTGACGGTCTTCATCAAGGTCATTCCGGTTTTAATTGCGCCAGCCATAATCGCTCTTTGAAGCGGAGCACCACCTCTAAAATAAGGTAAGAGCGAACCATGCAAGTTAAAAATGCCTAGTTTTGGTAATACTAAAATTTCATCAGGAATCATCTGTCCATAAGCACAGGTAATAATTAAATCTGGCTTAAGATCGATGATACTCTGAAAGTCTTTTCTTAACTTTACCGGCTGAAAAACCGGTATCTGATGTTCGTCCCCGAATTTCTTAGTTGGGGTCGCGGTAAGAATTTTCTTTCTTCCTAATTCCCGATCCGGTTGTGAGACGATCCCCACCACTTCAACTACATCTTCTTTGTATAATTGTTCTAGAACTGCTAAGGCAAATTCTGCCGTTCCCATAAATAATGTTCTTGTTTTCATCATAACCTCCGGACTTATTATAGCGTAAAAGTATAAACATGATTGCATTGACCTTAGAAATTTGTTAAAATACGCTACGGAATAAAGGAGGAACTTTCGATGCCAAATATCAAGTCTCAGAAAAAACGCGCCCGTACCAATTTAGTTAGAGCCGCAGCGGTAAAGTCGGAGAAAACGAAGATCAAGGATTCGATAAAAAAAGTTAGAACTGCGATCGATGCTAAAGATATGGATGCTGCCAAAGCAGCATTGAGCAAAGCTTATTCAACGCTCGATGCTTCAGTTACCAAAGGTATTCACGATTCTAATTATGTTCAGAGACATAAATCGCGTCTTACCAAAGCAGTTAGTAAAATGAGTGAACCAGAAAAAGCGAACTAATCAGTTCGTTTTTTTATGACTACTTCAGCTAGGCCTCCTAAAGAGGTCTCTTTTAATTCTCTTGCGATCTTCTTCCCGGTATAATTCATCGTTTCCACGACCATATCGAAACTAACCCGATTGGGTTTGATTCGCCCGATATATTTTGCATATTTAGCTGCATCGATAGCTCTTAAAGCACAAACGCCGTTTCTTTCGATGCACGGAATCATGACATAGCCTTCAACCGGATCACAAGTTAAACCTAAATTATGTTCAATCCCAATCTCGGCGGCATAGGATATCTGGTGATTATTTAATCCTTCGATATAGCCTAAAGCCCCGGCTGCCATTGCACATGCGGTTCCAATCTCCGCCTGACAACCGCCTTGAGCACCGGAAATGGTCGCGTTCGTTTTGATAATATTACCAAAGATTCCGGCAACCGCTAAGGCTTTAACCAGTTTCTCAAAAGGTGTTTTTCGTTCCTGATCATAATAGTATAGGACCGCTGGGAGAACGCCGCATGATCCTAAAGTCGGGGCGGTTACAACAGTTCCTCCGGCTGCATTTTCTTCACTGCTGGCATAAGCAAAAGCACTTACCATTAAAATCATTCTTTCATTAGGATCATTATTGACTTTCGCTTCTTCATATAACTTTCCGGATATCCGTTCGATTTTCAATCTTCCCGGTAATAAACCGGTCGTCTTAAGACCTTTATTGATGGTGGTAAACATTTGCTTAAGAATCGTTTCCAAATAATCTAAAATATCGGGTTCGTAGTTTAAAACATATTGCACTAAATCCCAGTGTTTTTCTTGGCATAGAACTAGAATCTCATTCATCTTAGTTTCGGGATAAACTTTATTATTTACCGTACTTCCTTCCCCTTTTATTTCAAAAGCTCCGCCACCGGTCGAATAAAAAGTTAAGGGATGAACTGAATCCGTGATGGTTAGGGTATTAGGTTGTTCCTTCCAAACATCGGAAAATATTATTTTTACTTTTTGCGGATAAAAAGTCTTTTCGATTACTTTATCTGTCATATGTCCTTTACCCGTCAAGGAAAGTGAGCCATATAAAGTAACTTCATAAAGTTCACACTTGGGATAACGACTAAGATAACATTCGCAGATTCGTTTGATTGCTAAAGTATGCGAAGAACTAGGCCCCGGTCCTATGCGATAAAGTTGCTCTAAAGATTCCATATTTTTAGACCTCCGGCTGCTTCCAGCAGAAATAATTCGAACCCTAGCTTATCGTTAATCACCCCGGTTTTGATATTAAGGTCAAGATTAGCTAGGCTTACCAGCAATTCTTCGATGTCATTCAGGCGATAACGGTTGACTAATTCCATGGTCTTAGTTACCCGATATGGATTGGCGTCTAGTTGCTTAGTGATTTGGTTATTGTTGTGACCTGAATTCGCTAAATATTTTACTTCATATAAGAATCTTAACTGCGAAGCTATCATGCCGATCAAAGGATAGTATTCTTTCGTTTGCTGGGATAAATCCTGCCAATAACTTAGAGTTCGTTTTAAATCTTTGCTTAAAATGGCATTGGAAAAATATAAAGTATCTTTCGCTTCCGAACCGAATAACGGTCTGATGACCAATTGTTTGATGGTCGTAGAATCTAATTTACCGGGATAATTTTTCAGCTTTGCTAGCTCACTATGCCAGTTTGCAAGATCTAAAGGTAATCTATCATTTAAAGTCTTAATCTCCGTCTCACTAAGCTCAATCTTTTCTTTTTTCAGATCCTGTCTAGTCATCTGTTGAAATGTCATCGTATCCAACGGGGCAATCTTAGTATAGCGGCATAATTTTTGAAGTTTCTTACCGTTAGCATTTCGTGTATTTAAAGGATAGTCGCCTAAATCAAAGATAAGAGAAGACTCAGGAACCGGATGTTCGAAATATGTCATCAACCGTTCTACATCTTCATTATGTTTTTGATCTTTTTCATCCAGATTCAAATCAGCGCCAACAACCACAATTATTCTTTCTTGATCAAAAAAGCTCAGCTGATTGACACTTGCGAGCAATTCATCTATGGAGCCGTTAGAAAGATCATAGGTCGTTATCCGATCAATATTTTTTTTATCTAGGATCTCCTGATGTAAAGATACGATTTTTCGCTGAACCAGATAGCGATCGGTTCCTTCAATTAAATAGTTCATTCTTAAATATTATAGCAAATTGACCATTCTCTGTTTGCACAATCTTAAATATCGGCCATAATTTAATCTCAATACTTCCAGAATATGCCGTATTAAGATAGGCAATTCGGTTTTCCTTTAATCTTTCTAAAACTTCACTAGACGGATGATGGTAATTATTATTCTTTCCGGAGCTGATGATTGCCAAGGTTGGTTGCACACGTTGTAAAAACTTCTCAGAATTACTGGTTTTGGAACCGTGATGTGCAAGTTTTAGAATATCCACTTTCAATCCGTCATGGTTACTAATCAATTCTTTTTCCACAGCAGCCGTGATATCTCCGGTATAGAGGAACTTAATTCCGGCTAAATCAAAATAAGCAGTCAAACAATTCGCATTCTCGTCCTCATATTCTTTTTCAAACAAGAGATCGTAAAATTTTACACCGTTAACGGTAAAGTATTCGGTCTTAGTGGTAATAGTTTTATCAATTTTAACTAGATTCTTCAGAGAATCATAGCCTCCACTATGATCGTGATCTGCGTGAGATAATTCGACGACATTTAGTTTATCGATTCCATAACTGCTTAAAACCGGCAAGGTAATGTCCTTGGCTACATCAGAACCGAAAAGCCCACCGGTATCAATCAAGATATTTCCCCGATTAAACGGTAAACATATCAAAGCACTGTCACCCTGCCCGACATCGATTGTAACTACTAAAGGATATGGCCTTAGATAAGCCTGGTAGCGATTGGCGAATAATAAAACTACTAAAAGAAGTAAAGTCTTTTTATGATGACTGGCTTGATACCGGGAATAAAGAAAAATAATCAATAAGATAAACAGAAAACTAGGCTTACCAATTAAGCGTCCGAAAGAAGGTAAATTTATTGAGGATAAAGATTCCGGTAACCAGGAAAACTTATTTAATAACGAATCAATCGGTAACCAGAAACGAATTAAACAAAGTAAATATATCAATGAAAATAACGGTCTTAGAAAGATCAGATAAACTAAATTCGAGAGATACATATAACCGTTCAAGAATAACTGAACTAGAATGATTATTAAATTATGGCCAACAAATTTAAACTTGCCCGGGATAAGACTGATCAAACCTAATATAACCGGAATCAGTAACCCAAGATTATTAATTTTCAAGGGGAATAAAGTAAATAAAACAATTGTATTAATTCCCCACTTATTTTTGCGATTCTCAGATGAATAGTTTAATAGATTCCGTAATAATAAGCGAAAAGTCAAAAAATCAAAATGGTAAATAATCGCAAACATTAATACGATCGAAGTAATAATCGGTTTTAACTGTTTATCAGTTAATCTTAACTGTAGAATTTTCCTTAGAAGATTAAGCAAAAAAGACAAATGAAAGCCACTGGCTAATAATAAATAGATAATATCTGCTGAGTCATCGGGATACTGATGAAATAGAAACATTTTCATTAATTTCTGATTTTCTTGCGGTAATTGATTAACAAGTAAATATAGGCGATTTCTTAGGGTGTTTCCGTTCTTGATAATTTCGAATGAACCATTTTTGCATTGATACTTACTATTGATACTTTTAGCATACTCAGCATACGAAAAACCTGCTCGATTATGCGGCGAGACAATCTCTGCTAGTGAACAAGTGATTTTTACCTGATCATCAAAATTTACGCTATGAGACGAATAGATCCAGACCTGTTGGTATTGATAAGAAACCAAAAAGTAATTTTCTTTAACCAAGGTAACTTTTCCCTGAAAGGTTTGCGGAGGTTTAGTTATAGGAAGATTACTTAATAAATAGCTAAGCGCAATGCAGATAACAAAAATCAAAAATGAACGAATATGCTTCTTGGCTAATAGATAAACCAGAACAAATATCGCCCCAGCAAGCTTGCCATATAAAGAAGGAATAAACGAGTAGATTATGATTATTATTCCTAATCGGAACCAATAATTCATAGCGTCAAATAATCCTTCAAACTATCGAAGGTTTTCTGCTTAATTCCCGGAATATTCATTAGATCTTCTAAAGCTTGATAAAGACCATGTTCTTGCCGATAGTCGATTATTTTCTGAGCTTTCTCTTCCCCGATCCCCTTAACTTCCATCAACTCTTCTTTGGTTGCATAATTAATCGACACCTTTGAACTTTTTTCTCTTGACGGTACTACAATTACATCTCCGTCCTTTAAGATTGTTAAACGGTTCAAACTGTTAAGATCCGCATCCTTATCCAATTCGATCTTATTTAAGGCATCGTTGATGGTAGAGTAACGTGGCAGTTTTAAGATTGTATCTTCTTTGACGGCTCCCTGAAACGCAACTGAAATTTTTTGATTGTCAATCTGAGCGATATTCAGATAAGACATCGGCAATAAGTAAAGCAATATTAAAAATAAGATAACTGGTATCAAAATTTTCATTTTTATCACCCGTTATCTTATACGAATTAGATATTTAAATTCCTAGACATTGAAGCGGATCATATCATAGTTATCGTTAGAAGGAAGCTTTTCCGGATTATGAGGAGCTTTGACAAACTTAACAACTTCAATCTTGCGGGGAATAAACCAATCTTCGCCGGTGATCAACGCTGAAGAATAAGTCGCTGAAGTATTCATCAAAGTAATATCTTTGAATTGATATTCGGTATATTCGCTCTCCGTAATTAAGTAGAAATTATCTTCAATCTTACCGCTTAAGATAGCGGCAACATAATTAGGATTGGACTTATTGATCTTAGCCAGCAATTCTCCCTTGAGAGCCCTTTTCCTAGTCTCAACTTCATTTTGTTTGAACCGTTTTACTTGACTCTTTTCTCCCAATAAAACTAAATCGGAATCGTTAGAAGAAATAATACAAGCCGCCGAAACATAATCATCCTTACCTAATTTCATCGAAATCACGCCGTTACTATGACAATTCACTGCCGGGATTGAACTTACCGGATATCTTAGCGCGTAACCGGTCTTGGTAACTAACAATACATCTTCGTCCCCATAGACTAAGAAAGTCCTAATGACCTGATCATCTTTGGCAATGTTCATCGCCACGGAAGTGCGGCTATATCTTAGTAATTCAAAACTTTTTAGCGGTGTTCGTTTAATTTTACCATTTCGGGTCACACTGACAATCCAACAGTAACTATTGAAATCGGGAACGATGAGTGCATCCACCATCTTTTCCGAGTCGGCCAAATTAACATATTTATTCAAATGAACACCGATGTCTTTCCATTTGAATTCGTCAAGTTGATGTAAAGGTTGGCATAAATAATTGCCTTGATCACTGAATGCGACCAAATAGTTCAGGGAATCTGCCTGGACTTGCCCGACTAATTTATCGCCTTTCTTTAAACCGGTCAGATTATCCGCAACTGCATTATATGATCTTAGAGATACTTTCTTGACATAACCATCACGGCTCAGCGTTAACATTACCTGTTCATGGGCAATCATCTGGGTCTTATCAATCACGATCTCTTCAATCTCTTTTTCAATCTTGGTTTTTCTTGCTAAAGGAAAGTCCGTCTTAATTGTTTCTAACTCTTTAATCATTACTTCATCCAAGACTTTGGGATCCTTAAGAATACTCTTTAATTCTTTGATCTCATTCTTAAGCGAAGAAATTTCCTTTCGTAAAGCGACGATATCGGTATTAGATAAACGATATAGTTGCATCATGACAATCGCTTCGGCTTGCTTGGGAGTAAAGGCGAATTCCTTGACTAAGTTATTAATTGAATCTGCTTTGTCATTGGATGCTCTGATTATTTTAATTACTTCATCCAAGATCGAAACCGCTTTAATCAAACCCTCAATGATATGCGAGCGATCTAAACGCTTGTTCAAATCAAATTGAGTTCGTTTGGTAATAACATCCTTTCGCGCATCAATAAAAGCCTGTAACAAATCAATTAAACCGATCTGTTTAGGACAACGATCAACGATCGCCACCATGTTATAGTTATAACTAGTCTGTAAATTAGTCTTCTTATAAAGATAATTAAGAATAAGTTGGGGATCGATACCTTCTTTTAGTTCCACAACAATCTTTAAACCGTTCAGATCAGTTTCGTCGATAACATCGTTGATTCCATCAATCTCTTTATCGAAACGAACCTTATTGATTCTTTTGATTAGATCATGCTTGATTACATCATAAGGAATTTCCGTAATTACTAATTGCGGAACCTTTGTATTACTAATGATTTCAACTTTGGAACGGACAATAATCGAACCTTTTCCCGTTTCAAAAGCATCCTTAATTCCATTATATCCCTGAACAATTCCTCCGGTCGGAAAATCCGGCCCCGGAATTATCTTCATTATTTCATCCAAGGTCGCCTCTGGTTTTTTAACTAAATAAATCGTCGCATCGATTACTTCGCCTAGATTATGCGGAGCGATTTCTGTGGAATAACCTTCCGCGATTCCTTTGGCGCCATTAACCAATAAGTTTGGATATCTTGCCGGTAAAACCGTCGGTTCCTTCATCGTATCATCATAATTCGGAGCCCAATTAACCGTTTCTTTATCTAAATCTGCCGTCAAAAGATCGGCGGCTTTACTCAATCTGGCTTCGGTATAACGCATTGCCGCTGGGGGATCGTCATCGATTGAACCGTTGTTTCCCTGCATCTGAACTAACGGTAAACGCATTTTCCAATCCTGCGACATTCTGACCATCGCTTCATAGACGGAAGAATCACCATGGGGATGCAAGGTACCGATAACGTTACCAACTGTCTTTGCGGATTTGCGAGTCGGATGATTATAAGTATTCCCGTCTAAATACATCGAATAGATTATTCGACGCTGTGCCGGTTTTAGTCCGTCCCTGGCATCGGGTAATGCCCGTTCCTGAATGATATCTTTAGCATAGGCAGAAAAACGGTCTTCCATGACATCTTCCAAAGTCATGTTTAAAATACTGCCGGTAATTTCTACAGGTTTTTTCTTAGTCATTTATCTCACCACCATTGTAATCATCCTCTAAGGTAAACTTAATATTGTTGTCGATCCAATCTTTACGCGGTGCAACTTCATCTCCCATTAAAACTCTTACCCTTTTATCAGCTAGAAGTTCATTCTCTAAACCAACTTTAATCAAGGTCCGATGTTGTTGATCCATGGTGGTTTCTTTCAACTGAGCTGCATTCATTTCTCCTAAACCTTTATAACGGCTGATTTCACATTTGCCCATCTTCGTCTGTAATTGATCCAGTTCACTGTCACTGTAGGCATATTCGATATCTTTACCTTTCGCTAATTTATATAACGGTGGTAAAGCAATATAGATCATGCCTTGTTCAATCAAGGGACGCATATAACGATAAAAGAAAGTCAGTAAAAGAATCTGAATATGACTTCCGTCAACATCAGCATCGGTCATAATAATAATTCGAGCATAATTACTATCTTCATAATCGAAAGTGTCCCCTACTCCAGCCCCAATCGTCTGGATGATCGTATTAAAGATTTCGTTTTGTTCAACATCGTTTAATTTAACTTTTTCAGTATTCAATACTTTGCCTCGCAAAGGTAAGATTGCCTGATATTTAGCATCCCGTCCTTGCTTGGCGGAACCACCTGCTGAATCACCCTCTACTAAAAATAATTCTTTTTTAGAGGAATCTTTAGACTGAGCCGGAGTCAATTTATCGGAGATCAGCATCTCGGCTTTGCTATTCTTCTTATTCTTTCTGGCCGCATCGCGAACCTTTCGTAAATCTTCTTTTAACTTCTGAGCTTTTAGAAAACGATTTATTAACATTTCCGCCGTCGGTTTATTCTCCTGTAACCAGAAAGTCAATTTATCGGTCAAAATGGTTTCAACTGCCGTCTTCGCTTCCGTCGTACCTAACTTACCTTTCGTCTGTCCTTCGAATTGTAAGATATCTTCCGGAACCGAGATGGATAAGATTGCCGTCAGTCCTTCTCGGATATCGTCTCCTTCAAAATTTCGATCTTTCTCTTTTAAGAAACCTGCCTTACGGGCATAGTCATTAAAAACTTTCGTGAACGCGGAAGGGTAACCAACTTCATGAGATCCGCCATCCGTAGTTGCGACTAAGTTAACAAATGACAAACAATTTTCCCGATACTCATCGAGATACTGAAAAGAAAAGCTGACCTGAATATTATTATACTCACCATAAAAACTTGTCGGAACCGTTATCGGCTGATGACCTTGGTGCAAATACTCCAAGAATGCTTTTAAGCCTTCTTCATATTGGAACTCTTCTGAATGATTGTTACGTAAATCTCTTAAAGTTATTTTAAGGCCGCTGCGTAGGAATGCTAATTCCCGACAATGTTCAGCAATATCGGAAAACCGAAAATCGATAGTTGGAAAAATCTTTTTGTCCGGTAAAAATTGAACACTGGTTCCGGTTTTCTTCGTGGGACCTAAATCCTCAATCTTTCCGATTTTTTTGCCGCCATTCTCAAAGCGTAAATGGTAAGTATGACCTTTATAGTTAGTTGTAACTTCTAACCAAGAACTTAAAGCATTTACCACGGTACATCCGACCCCATGTAAACCTCCGGCCGTTTTATATCCACCTTCGGAAGTAAACTTACCCCCTGCATGTAGCTTCGCAAAAATAAGTTGCAGCGTGTTTACACCGCTGGAATGTTTTCCGACCGGCATACCTCGGCCAAAATCAGTGATCGACATGGCACCGTTCTTTTCGATAACCAAATCAATCTGGTTCCCATAGCCGTTCAAAGCCTCATCCATGGCATTATCTAAAATCTCCCATACTAACTGATGAAGTCCCCGATTATCGGTTGAGCCTATATACATTCCCGGTCTTTTACGAACGGCTTCCATTTCATCTAAAACTTGTATACTTTCAGGGTTATATTCTTTTGACACCATGCTTTCACCTCAACGCATTAATTATACCAAATTATCAATCTCTGAGTTTACCATAATCTCTTTTTCTCAAATTGATTGTGTTATAATTCTTACATTGGAGGCCTTTAATGAACTATTGGTTAGCCTTAGGGATGGCAGTGTTAGGATATCTAATAGGTTCGATTCCTTTTGCCTTGATTATCGGCAAGTTGTTTTATCATAAAGACATCCGTGACTATGGTTCGCATAACCTTGGTGGTACTAACGCCGGAAGAGTTTTAGGTCCTAAAATCGGCGTCTTAACCATTGCTTTAGATATTCTAAAATGTACAATTCCCATGGTAATTGTTGAATTAACCCTTGGTTATAATTATGCCTTGATCATGGGTGTGTTGATTCCCTTCGGCCATTGCTGGCCTTTTTTTGCCGAATTCAAAGGTGGAAAAGCCGTCGCTTCTTCCATCGGTTTTATCTTAGGTTCCTTACTATTAAAACCTTATGAGTTAATGTTCGTTTTATTTGTTCCGTTAATAATCATGTTGATTATCGTCAAGACCACAAAATATGTCTCGTTAGGTTCTTTAGTTATGTATGGCTGTTCCTTTATCATTTCATTATTTTTCAATAATTATTATCTCTCAATCGCCTATTTGATCTTATGGATCTTAATCATTTATCGTCATCGGGAGAATATTAAAAGGCTCCTCAATCATACCGAAAACAAAATTACTTGGTAGGATTACGATATTCCATTATTCTTTCAATTTCCGTAGAAAAAGCTCTGCTTGCAATCGGACTTTCGGTTGCATTACTTAAAATTAATTTTGCGAAATGTTCAATCTCATAATAGAAATCGGACTTCATTTCGGCTTTGACTGGTGAATGGTAATCACCCTTGACAATCATCCCTTCGCCTGATTTCCAGAACGACGGTAATTCCAAATGCCCTTTAGTGCCATAGATCATTGCTTTATTTTCCGTCGCTACCCCATTGCCGCCACAGACTTGGGCAATAACCCCATTCTCATATTTTATTAAACAACTCGAGAAATTATCGACACCGTTTGCATCATAATTAGCTTCCACATCCACTCTAGCAATTTTACTATTCATCAAATAATTAAAATAGGTTAACGGATAACTTCCGACATCTCTTAGTCCTCCGCCATAAATCGGATCGTTTACCCAATGATCTTTCGCAAAATTTCCGTTGTAGGAATACTTGCCGTCTAGATAAATAATCTTTCCGAGCTCATCGGAAGCGATAATCTTTTTTATTTTGGCTGTTAAGGGTAAGAATAATCCTTTAAATGCTTCCATTAAAATCAGTTTCTGATTCTTAGCTAAATCAAATGCGTTATTTAATTCTTCCATAGTTCCAAACATCGGTTTTTCACAGATTACATGTTTACCGCTTTTAAGAGCTTGCATGCATAGTTCATAATGCGCTTGATTAGGTACCGCAATATAGACCGCATCGATACTTGGTTCTTCTAAAACATTTTTAATCGTTCCGTTATAGGGAATGTTGTGTTGCTTTGCGAATACTTCCGCATGTTTTGGATCTCTTGATCCAACCGCAAATACTTCGACTTCTTTACAGAGTTTTGCTCCATTGATGATTCTAGGCATTATTTTACCGGCTCCGATAAAACCCATTCGTACTTTTTCCACTAGATATCCTCCTTTAAGGCGGCTTCATATTCAGCCTGGGTAATGTAATAGTTCTCTAACATTTTCTTCAAAACCTTTAATGCCCGCTGATAAGCCAAATCATGTCCGGTTGATAATTGATAGACCGCCGGAGCATTCGGAATCCCTGCCAGCATCGCTGCCTGAGCAACGGTTAAATCATTTGGACTAGTTTGATAATAACCTTTGGCAGCCTGAGTTATTCCCCAATAGCCATCTCCATAATAATTCATATTGATATATAGGGCAAAAATTTCTTCTTTACTATAAGCATTCTCTAAGTCAATCATGACAAAAACTTCGGCAATCTTACCGGTAATCGATCGATTAATATCCTGAAAATAAATATTCTTGGCAATCTGTTGCGAGATTGTACTACCGCCTTCAACTAATTTTCCGGAAATGATATTAGTCAACAATGCCCGGGTAAACGCAATAAAATCTAGGCCCTTACGGCTAAAGAAACGTTTGTCTTCGATTGCCACAACCGCATTTATAAAGTCTTTATCGATTTCATCGTACTCCGCATAGTCTTCCTTATCGGTATACTCTTTTACCTTAACGGAGATTGATGTTTTAACAACCGCATTCCGATAACGAATATAGCCTTTATAAGTAAAAAAGCCGATGATTACTAAGGAGATAATCAAAATCAGGATTAGTATTCGCTTCAAAAGTTTTTTCATAGGAAAATTATACTATAAAGAAAGAAAAAACACAGCGGTTGCTGTGTTAACGTGATTGATCCATGCTCTTCATTACTTGTTTGATCTGAGCTTCGGAAGGTTTTCTTCCCATTTGCAAGAACATCGCTCTGATCATCTTTTCATTAACCGGAGGATTCTTCTTTAATTGCTTTTCAAAAGACCTTCTAGTCAAGAAATAGCCCAAGAAACCACCAATTGCCAAGCCAGCGACAAGATAGATGATATCGTAAACAATTTGTCCCATTTTGATAACTCCTTTATTACAATGTAGATTCTATCCTTAAATTCCATTTTTATCAACCTTTTCTTGTTCATAACAACCAGTTTTGAGTATACTACCTGACTTTCGAATTTAGCGCTTAATGATGGTGTAAAACCACTGGTTAGAATTTATAATTCAGTATGCGGTTTATTTTGTTTTTAGACAAAGAATAGTGATCTAAAGGAAGAGAAGTAGACTGAGCTAATTGAGTAATGAAATCGTTGAGAATTGAAATGTTGACAAACTTGTCTTCCCCCTCAACCAATTTGAAACCTTTAAAGAAATTAAAGATGGTAGAAGATGAGTACTTGTTTTCTAATACGTAGAATTGGAATAGTCTTTCTAATAAAACTGTAAGATAACAGATGAGGAAATGACCTTTGATATTCTCTTTACTGATGTCTTCAGTCTTTCCAATCTGATTAATAAAATCACGATTCCTTGGTTTATTGCCGAAAATACAATTGCAGTTTATCCTTGGAATATAATTTCAGTTTTAGTTACGATTTTATTAGTAATCTTTATTTTCCCAAGATTATTAGTCTTTCATTATTTTATTATCGATCACGAAGATTCATCCAAAGCTTTCAAATCAAGCCGATCTTTATTTAAAGGTCATCGGATCAAGGCCTTTCTTTTCTTATTCCTTTTCTACATCGTCTTAATTCTCTCAACAACCGTATTATGGTTATTGTTAGATAGTTTAGGAACTTGGGCAATTACTTATATTACCAGTGGCGATCTTCAGAATTATCTTCAGATTTCCTTTATTAAAACGCTTGAAGATATATTTGCTTTCGCTCTGAACTGCCTTTCAGTCTTCGCAACATATGCCTTCCTAAACTCTTTCTACCTGATAATTAGAACATATTTGAAGCAAGCAATTCCTTTACCCCTCAAACCTAAAGCCGTTCATGCGAAACGACATAACCGCTTAGTTTTCTATCCGCTTCTAATCATTATTGTTGTCTTTAGTTTATTAGCTAATACCTTAATAACGGCAGGTGTTAAATATGCCTATAAAGACTATGGTACCGAATCTTTCAAAAGCTCTACCTTAGTTATCGGTCATCGCGGCAATGCGGTCTTAGCTCCCGAAAATACCATTCCCGCTTTCGAAAAAGCCATTGAGTTAGGCGCCGATTATGTTGAATTAGATGTTCAGGAATCTAAAGACGGCGTTATTGTTGTAGCCCATGATGCTAATTTCTCCCGAACTTGCGGTTATGATGGCAATGTTTGGGAGATGGATTATGCTCAGATTGCGACCCTTGATGCCGGTAAAAAATTCAATGAAAGTTTCGCCGGTACAAAAGTTCCGACTTTAGATGAAGTTATCAAACTCTGCAAGGGGAAAATTAAACTATTGATTGAACTCAAAACAAACGGCCACGAAGTCGATTTGGCTGGCAGAACTTTAAAAGTAATTAATGATAACGATGCTTTAGATCAGGTTATGATTCACTCACTAAGCTATAAACAGCTCGAAGATGTCAAAAAAATCGAGCCAAAGGTAAAATGCGGATATATCATGACAATTGCTTTAGGTAATTATGAAAATTTATCTGCAGCGGACTTTTTCACCATCGAGACGACGACCGCTACTTCTGATTATGTCGAATCGATTCATAAAGCCGGTAAATTTATCTTTGCCTGGACGGTCGATACTAGCGACGATATCGAAAAAGTACTGAATGCTCAAGTCGACGGTATCATTACAAATGATATTTCTAGCGTAAAGAGTGCCATCGCGGAAAAACAAAGTGATTTCATCGAGACTTATAAGTATTTCCTCCAATAAAAAACCCGATCATTGCTGACCGGGTCCCAGAGAACGAAGATAATTTCCCTGCTTAATTACAGGTGGGTATCCTGTGTCTATCTTTAGGATTCCTGCATAAATGTAGGCGTTCAACACTGATAGATTCGTCCGGATTCCCTTATATCATGTGTAGGAATTAAATAAAATTCCCTGGGCATATTTATTCTATCATAATGGTTAATGATTTCAATATTTATGCTTATTCAGCAATCTTAATGTGCAGATCATTTAGCTGTTTCTGATCGACTTTGCCCGGTGCCGAAGACATCAGTTCCGAAGCACTGTTGGTCTTCGGAAAAGCGACAACATCTCGGATATTATCCGTACCAGCCAAAATCATAACCAATCGCTCTAAGCCAATTCCGACACCGCCATGAGGTGGCGTTCCATATTGGAAAGCATCCATGAAATAGCCGAATTTTTCATGCGCCTGTTCGACGGTCATTCCGATTGCCTCAAATACCTTCTCTTGTAACTGCCGATCATGGATTCTGATTGAGCCGCTCAATAATTCATAGCCGTTTAAAACCAAGTCATATGCTCTAGAGTAGCAATGTTCCGGATCGCTGATTAATTTATCGACATCTTCAGCGTTGGGAGCAGTAAACGGATGATGGGCGGCGACATAACGTTTCTCATCTTCCGAATATTCAAACATCGGGAAATCGGTTACCCATAAGAATTTATAACCCGGTTCGATCAGATTAAGTTCATGACCTAATTTACTACGGATCGCCCCTAAAGATACCTGCGCCACATGTTTGGAGTCCGCAACGAATAGCACAAGGTCATTTTCTTCAACCTTTAGTTCTTGAGTTAGGTTATTTAATTCCGCTTCACTCAATACTTTGGCTAAGGAGCCGGTATAAACTTTATTCTCCAGTTTAAGGAAAGCGAGTCCTTTGGCGCCAAAACCTTTGCCAATCTCCGCCAATTCATCAAGCTTTTTACGCGAATATTTGTCCGCAACATTTTTAACTACTAAGGCATTGATATAGCCTTTATTCTCCAAGACGGTCTTGAAAATCTGGAAGGAAGTATCTTTGAAGATCGAATTGACTTTATGACATTCCAAGCCAAATCTTAAATCAGGTTTATCCGAACCGAAACGTTCCAAACACTCATCGTACTTAATCTTTAAGAAATCTTTCGGTAATTCGATGTTTTTGATTCCTTTAAAAATCTCAATCATCAGATCTTCCACAACCCGATAAATGTCTTTTTCTTCAATAAAACTCATTTCGATATCGATCTGAGTGAATTCCGGCTGACGATCAGACCGAAGGTCTTCGTCGCGGAAACAACGGGCAATCTGGAAGTATTTTTCAAATCCGCCGACCATCAATAGTTGTTTATATAACTGCGGTGATTGCGGTAAAGCGTAGAAACATCCCGGATTTAAGCGACTAGGGACTAAATAATCCCGAGCTCCTTCCGCGGTCGGATTTCCTAAAATCGGAGTCTCGACTTCGCAGAACCCTTGATCGTTTAAGTAGTTGCGGGTAATCAAAGTAACTTTATTCCTTAATCTTAAAATCTTCTGTAACCGAGCTTTTCTTAGATCGAGATACCGATATTTCAAACGGGTATCTTCCAAAGTATCCGCATCATCCGCAATAATAATCGGCGGATTGATCGCGGTATTGATTATTTTTACCGCTGATACTTTAACTTCGATCTCCCCGGTCGCTAATTTCGGATTCGGAACTTCTTTGGCAGAGACGATTCCGGTTACTTCAAGAATATATTCATTTCGAACTTCTTTGATCTCTTCGGCGATTTTTTCATCGAAGGTAATCTGAACCAGCCCCGTATGATCTCTTAAATCAATGAAAACTAACGATCCTAAGTTCCTACGCTTCGCAACCCAGCCGATTAACTTAACTTCTTTGCCAACATCGCTTTTACGTAACTCGCCGTTATAACCTGTTCTTTCCATTATTTCTCTCCTAACATTTGATCAATCGTTTCGCTTAATTTATCCAAATCGACCGTCACTTGTTCACTGTTTCTAAGATCCTTAATATTTACTTTATTATTCGCTAATTCACTTTCACCAACAATAATTGCCAGTTTGGCTTCTAAACGATCAACTGTCTTAAACTGACTCTTTAAAGATTTATTCTCGAAATTAAAGCCCGTAACATACCCCATTGCCCGAGCAATCGTGGCAATTTCTAAAGGTTTAGTTCCAACTTCTCCGATACTCATGACATAAATATCGGTCTTTTCAGTCGATTCCAAATCAATTTTTTCATCCTCGGCAAGTAACAGTAATCTTTCAATTCCCATCGCAAAACCGAAGCCGCTGACTTCCGGTCCGCCAAAGTAATTAACTAAACCGTCATATCTTCCGCCGGCAAAGACCGTATTCTGGGTGCCGGACAAAGGATTGGTACTTTGGACCTCAAAAACCGTGTCAGTATAATAGTCCAAACCTCGGACTAATTTATCATCTACTTCATAAGGTATATCCAAAGCATCTAACGCTTTTTTAACTTGATCAAAATACTCGACCGATGCTTCATTGAGCGAAGAAGAAATTAACGGTACTTCTTTAAGAACCGGATTATCTTTATCTTCTTTGCAATCTAAGATCCGTAAGGGATTCTGAGTCAGTCTTCGTTGGCAGTCTAAGCATAGTTCTGAAGAATGAGGCGTAAAATAATCGATAAGTTTTTCCCGATAGTTTTTACGTGATTCATTATCGCCTAAAGAGTTTATTTTAACGACAATCTGACTTAAACCTAAAGCTTTGACGATCGAATATCCTAAAGCGATTCCTTCGGCATCCAATAATGGTGATTTAGCTCCAATACATTCGATACCAAATTGATTAAACTGACGATAACGGCCTTTCTGCGGTCTTTCATAGCGGAACATCGGTCCTAAGTAATACAGTTTTATCGGTTGATCCGGCAAAGCATACATTTTATTCTGCACATAACTGCGAATTACGCCAGCTGTTCCTTCCGGTCTTAAAGTCAAGGAATCAACACTATTAATGCTGAAAGTATACATTTCCTTATTGACCATATCCGAACTATCGTTTTCGCGTTTAAAAACACCGGTATCTTCGAAGATCGGAGTATCGATCTTTTGATAACCATAATACTGAGCCAATGACTGCATAATCATTTCTACTTTCTGCCACTTACTTGATTCAGGAGGCAGAATATCCTGAGTCCCTCGCGGGCAGCGATAATCTTTCATAGATTTCCTTTCTGGCACTAAAAAAGCGTCCTAATCTAAGGACGCTATATTGCGCGGTACCACCTTAGTTTGCTAAATATCTAGCACAAACTTAGCCGTTAACGCCGGAAACGTTCTTACTTACTGTTACTTGGGTAAGAATCCTGTTCGGAGGTCTTTGCGTCTTCTGAAATCGGCTTTTCAGCACTTCAGCTTTCTCTATAATCTCAGCTTTAACATTTTCCGGTCATCGGATCTAAAAATATTCTAACACAATAAACTGATTACTCAACCTCTAAAAAGCGCATCGTATTGGTATTGCCATGACCGGCATGCCATCCGGAAGTGATAATCATTGTACTGCCCTTTTTAAGTTCCAACCGTTTAGCGATTTTTTGGGCCGTAGTGTCATAGAGATCAACATCGGTAATATCTAAGTCTAAAACCGGATATACGCCCCAGTAGATAGCCATTTTTCGTGCGGTCCGTGTAGAATTAGTAGCCGCAATTACCGGCAGCTTCGGACGGAACCGACATAATCTTTTAGGTGTTCCCCCGGTTTCAGTAAATGCCATGACGCAGGAAACATTATCTAGCGTCAAGCAACTCTCAGCAACCGCAATACCAATCGCTTCATTTTTTGTTCGATGCGTTAAATATGAGGACTGAGAAACATATTTGTGATAATCGATCATTTCTTCGGTAATTTCAGCAATCTTCGCCATCGTCTTGACCGCTTCTTCCGGATATTGACCGGAAGCGGTCTCCCCAGATAGCATAATCGCATCGGAACCATCCAAAACGGCATTCGCAACATCACTGGCTTCCGCTCTGGTCGGACGCGGATTGGCCGTCATTGATTCCAACATATGTGTCGCCGTAACTACCGGTTTGCCAACATAATTGCAAAGCTTAATAATCTTTTTCTGGTAGATTGGAACTAACGAGAACGATACTTCAACCCCTAGATCGCCTCTGGCTACCATTACGCCATCCGCAACATTTAAAATCTCTTCGAGATTGTCATACCCTTCTTGATTCTCAATCTTGGCGATTATTTCAACGTTATCATTGTTTTCTTCGGCTAAGATTTTCTTAATTGCTAATACATCATCGGCTCTTCTGACAAAGCTAGCGGAGATAAAATCCGCATCATTTCTGGCAGCGAAACGAATATCGGCATCATCTTTAGCGGAAATAAACGGCATTGAAAGTTTAACGTTAGGAACATTAGCGCTCTTGCGGGTTTTAATAATTCCACTATTTAAAATCTTACAATGTAAATCTCCGCTTTCATCCTTATCGACTACTTCCATAGTCATTTTGCCGTCATCCATCAAAATCTTTGTTCCAACTTTTACGTCATCAAATAATTCCGGGCAAGTTATTTGGAAACACTCATGAGATCCAACAACATCCTTTGGGGTAACCTTAACAATATCACCCGTTTTAAACTGAACGCCGTCACCCATTTCCCCAATGCGGATTTCCGGACCTTTAGTATCGACAACGATCGCGATTTGCGTATTTAATTTTGCATTCAAAGCTCGAATCTTGCGAATTCTTTCTAAATGTTCCTGATGGGTTCCGTGAGAAAAATTCAATCTAGCCACATTCATCCCGGCTTTGATTAATTTTTCTAACATCTCCGGTGAATCACTGGCTGGTCCAATAGTACAAATAATCTTAGTTTTACGCATTTTTTATTGCTCCTTGTCGTTTTATACTAACCGATCGAACATCTCAAATAATGGACGACGAGATTTCTTCGGAGTATTCAAAGCCTCTTCAATCGGGACTCCAACGATTTCATTGTTCAAAATCCCCACGCATAATCCGCCTTTATCATTCTCAATCAACTCCGCCGCTTTATCCCCCATCTTAGTGGCTAAAACTCGGTCAAAGGGAACCGGAGAACCACCTCGCTGGATATGACCAAGGACGGTTGCGCGACCAGAGAATCCGGTCGCATCCGAGATCTTTTTAGCTAATATCGCCACATCCGTAATCTTTTCGGAAATAATCACGATTGCATGATTCTTTTTCTTGGTCACTTCGAAATATTTTAATTTCTCTAACACTTCTGCTTCATCATAACCTCCTTCAGGGGTAATAATGATTTCCGCTCCGCAGGAAATTCCGGAATATAATGCCAAATCACCGCAATGATTACCCATTACTTCAACAACCGAACAACGATGATGAGAACTGGAAGTATCTCGTAATTTATCGATACATTCGACACAAGTCGATAGGGCCGTGAAAAAGCCAATCGTAAAGTCGGTGCCGGCAATATCGTTATCAATCGTTCCTGGCAAGCCAATACAATTTATACCTTTCTTAGTTAAGGCCAAGGCTCCCCGATAAGAACCATCCCCGCCAATTACGACTAAGGAATCGATACCGTTAGAATGCATCACTTCAATAGCCTGATTTTGCACGGATTCCAACTTAAATTCTTCTAGCCTGGCGGACCCTAATAAAGTACCGCCTCTGATCATAATATCAGAGACACTGGAACGATCGAGCGGGATAATCTTACCTTCGGTTAATCCCCGATAACCATCCATAATGCCACAGACTTCCATGCCTCTTGTTAAGGCCGATCTAGTAACGGCTCTAATTGCCGCATTCATTCCTGGCGCATCACCACCGCTAGTTAAGATTCCAATCTTGTGTCCCATATATCTCACGCTTTCTATTTCTTTAACTTAATAATTATACAATCATTCATTATTAAGTTGGCGATACTGTTCCCCTTTTGAATATCTTTATCGCCATACTCGGTTATATCATAAAAACCCTTCAATTGGGTATGATTTATTCCGGTAAAAATCGTTTTTTTCGCATTGGCGTTTCGATAAACTAAAGTTGGGATTAAGATTCCATCCCTAAATTCAACTGAAGGCCGTTCATACATCAGATTGTCCAATACCACGACTTCGGCATTATTTAAATCGTTGGTGATTTTTTTATATTCATCACTATAAGGATAAACGGTTCTTACGGTCTGAGTCGCTAACGGTACATCATAAAAAGCCACCGTTTTTCCTTTGTCGGCACAATAATTAGTTAAGATTGCACTTAATACCGTCTTACCTGATCCGTCATCGCCCTCGATGAATAGATTATTAGAATCATTATTTGTATACCACTTCATTATCTGAATCGACTCAGAAAGTAAATTCTCGGTGACAAACTTCTGCTGGACTAAATTGCTACTGGTTAAGTCAGCGTATGATTTTCCAAAGCTGCGTGCTAAATAATTATTTAAAAATTTAGTTTCCTTTTCAACCTGGTAATGTTTATGGCAATAAATATTCTTAAAGATTAATTTCTGATTGTAAATCTGAATTTCCGTCTTGATTCCTTTCTTGGCATGACCGCAGTTTTGTAAGCTCACGCAATTCTGACATTCTTGACGATCCGCAAAATACTTTAGGATCTGGCCTAAATTACCATCAATATCTTGATCGGAAATTTTATTATCTTGAACTATTTTCTTAAATTCCGAATCGTTTAAAACTGCTTCATGATTCTGGTCAATAAAGTCTTGTTGTTTTTTATTGATTACCGTGTCGAATTTAATTTTTTTCATTTGGTAATCTCCTTTAGTATTTCACTCAGTTCTTCAATACTCTTGCCTTCCAGTCCCGATTGGCTTTCAGACTTATTTTCTTTACTCTCTTTAGGCTCACTAACATTAACGAAACTGTTTTTCTTAGCCGGCATTCTAGAGATTAGTTTTAACGCTTCTTCGGCCGTTTTTACTTCTTCTCTGACCCAACTGGCCGCAACTTTATTAACGACATTAGCTTTCAATTGGTTATGGTTACTCTCCAATGCGTAATCAACTAGAACATTGATTACCGGAAAAGAAAGTTTATAATCAATCATTAAACTTGAAAGTAATTTTGCATCCGCATCCGCAATTTTATCAACTCCGTTTTGTTTCGAACGTAAATAAACGATGGGAGCTTTATCATAATAACCATTGCCTAAGCCGGGGGCATGATAAACACTTACGATGTTTTCGCAACGATAGAATATTTTTGACCGATTAAGATCGCAATATCGATTGTGGGGATCTTTGACTAAATTGGTAGCTACAATCTCCGCCATCGTATCCGGATCGATACTGAATAAACTGCCGGTATTGCCGATAAAATCTAAGTTTTCTTTGGTTCGTAACCGTGTGGGTAAAGCCAATTCCGCGTTATTGCCATAATGACGGAAAAATTTAGCGTAGTCGAAAACATTTTGCGGTTTATAATCGTCAGGTAATAATGTTGGAGATTTAATATTTTCATATTCTGTTTGATCGTTTTCATTCCAATCCGAAAGAACGCTAGGGTCAAACTTTTGCGTAATGTTCAGATATTCACTATAATCATTGTTCGATGTATTTATGCCCCGATAGACTTCCGAATAATTGTCTTTACCGGCAACTTTACTGAAAATCCGGGAATATGCTTCGTTATTTAAAAAATCAGTGGCGTTCTTGGGGGCTGACAATCGATATAGATAATTGATTTGAACCCCTTCTTGATGCATATATACTTCCAATAAAGAGGCTCTTTCCAACTCGATTCTGGCGTTTTCCAATTCATCGATCGTAAAATTAAGTCCTTCAAGGAGTTGGGTATGTTGACCGGAAAGAATAGCTTTTGTTCCTTTGGCATATAAATACATAAATAATCTTAACGCATTGCCGGAAATCAAAACCGGATATAAAAAGCCCAGAGAAAATATTTGATCCTCACTTAAACGAATATCAACTACCAATTGAAATCCGTCTTTACCTTTTAAGCGATTAATACCGGTTTTTATCATAGGGGCTCCTTGCTAATGATTATACAACGCCCGTTTTAAGCGCTCAAGGCAGGATTGCACCTGTTTTTCTAAATCCTCCAATCCTCCATCGTTAAGTATGACATAATCTGCCATGTTCATTTTCTTTTCATCGGGAAGTTGCTTATTTCTTCGCTGCTGGATTTGTTCAAAATTCAGCTTACGCGATTCAAGCAAACGGATATTGGCGATTTCAGGAGTCGTATAAACCAAGATCGTTTTATCGAATTGACCTGCCAGACCACTTTCGAATAACAAAGGAACCTCCGCAAATACTAATCCCTTAGCATCCACCATAAAATCGTTAATGACTTCCATTATTAATGGATGTAAATATTTTTCCAAAGTTAAGCGTTTTTCTTCATTGTTAAAAATAATGGTCGAAATCTTCCCGGCATCATAATTCTCAATTCCCATCAGTTGATTAATATTATTTTTAACTGATTGTTTCGTTAATAATTGTTTATTGACCTCATCGGCACTGATGACTGAGTATCCTAAAGACTTGAGATATGCTAATACCGTGCTTTTTCCACTGCCGATATTACCGGTTATCGCGACTTTCATTTTTGGCACATCGGGCAATAGTAAGTACCTCTTCCTTTTAAATAAATTTTCTTAATTTCGCTGCCACAGACTTTACAATTCTCCTGCCCATGTACCATTAAGTGTTGTTGAAACTTTCCGTTGACGCCTAAAGAGGAAGTGTAACTGCGAATCGTCGTGCCTCCGTCTTTAATTGCAGCGGATAAAATCGTTCTAGTCGAATCAATCAAGGACTGTAATTGTTTATTGCTAAGTTGGTCAAATTGTTTATCGGGTAAAACTTTCATCGCAAAGCATATTTCATTAGCATAGATATTTCCGATTCCGGCAATAACACTCTGATCTAATAAAATTTCTTTTAATTCATGGTTAGGAGGACACTTTTTTTTCAAATATCCGATATTTAATTTTGCGTCAAAAGGTTCTAAACCCAGTTTATTTAGTACAGTTAGTTCCGTTCCCTTGGGATATAATTGCATCCGTCCAAATTTTCGAACATCATGATACATAACATATCGGGAATCAGCTAAGCTGATAATCAAATGAGTATGTTTATCCTTCACTTTAAGATCTGGTTCAACATAAAACTTTCCTTCCATCCTTAGATGAGAAACTAAGACATAATCGTCGAGTTCGAATATTAAATATTTTCCCCGACGCTTAAATTCACGGAAATGCTGGCCTTTCAGTTTCTTTTCGAATTCTTGAGGCGTTAGATTATCGATTAATTTGGGATAGATAACTTGGACATCGGTAATTTTAGCGCCCTTCAATTGATGTTCCAACGTTCTGACGACCGTTTCTACTTCTGGTAATTCCGGCATTAGTCAGCCTCATACCAAGTATGTCCGTAAACACATTTGGCTTCTAAAGGAGCTTTAAGCTCCATCGCATGTTCCATACCATCTTCAATAACTTCTTTCATCGTTTCTATCTCGTTTTCCGGGACATTAAAAATCAACTCATCGTGAACCTGCAGAATCATCTGAGATTTCAGATGTTGTTCTGTAAGTTTCTTATCAATCTTGATCATTGCTACTTTGATCAGATCCGCAGCCGTTCCTTGAATCGGTGCATTCATCGCCGCCCGTTTTCCGAATTCTCGTTTCATATATTCCTTATCATTGATTTCTGGAATTTCCCGGCGTCGATTTAATAAAGTCTTAACATATCCGTGTTCTTCACAATACTTTACCGTATCGTCCATATACTTCTTGACTAACGGATAACTTTCGAAATAACTGTTGATATAACTTTGGGCTTCATAACGATCGATGCCCAGTCTTTCTGCTAAGCCAAAGTCAGAGATGCCATAAACAATTCCGAAGTTAACCATCTTAGCCTTTCGACGCATCGCATCGGTGACATCTTCTTTTTTAACTTTGAAGACATCCATAGCCGTACGGGTATGAACATCGATATTTTCTTTGAAAGTCTCAATCAAGGCCGGTTCTCCAGCCATAGATGCCAACACTCTTAATTCGACCTGAGAATAATCGGCAGACATAATAACACAACCTTTTTCAGCAATAAACGCTTTTCGGATTTCGCGGTTTTCTTCATCCTTGACGGAAATATTCTGAAGATTTGGTTCGGTAGAACTCAAACGCCCGGTCGAAACAATACATTGGTTGTAATTAGTATGAATCTTACCATCAGAATGGATATACTTTTTCAAACCATCCGCATAAGTACTGAAGAATTTTTGATATTTCCGATAATCGATGATATAACCGATAATTTCGTGGGCCGGCCGTAGTTTTTCTAAAACATCGATTGCCGTCGAACGTTTTTTACCGCTAGGAAGATTTAATTTATCGTATAATATCTCTCCGAGTTTCTTCGGAGAATTAATATTAAATTCGCATCCGGCTAATTCATAGATTTTATTAGATAAGTTTTCGACTTTAGTTTTAGCTGTTTCGGCCAGATTATTCAATGCTTCTTCATCGACGCGGATTCCGGTATTCTCCATCTTGAAAAGAATCAAAGCCAATGGTAATTCAACCTCATCGTATAATTTGGTCATTTCCATTTCTTCTAACTTCTTATGCAATTTAGGTTCTAAGGAGTAAAGAAATTGACTGTTCTCACCGACATAGACTATTTCCTGCTCTAAATCAATCAAGGTTTTGGTTTTCTGACTACGACCATACAATTCCGCAAAACTAACCTTAGGTACAAAGCCATATTCTTCGCTTAAACGGGGATAGTCGGTAATCGTATCATTGACTAAAAAAGCCGCAATCATTAAGTCAAAGACATTATTAATGCCGGGATTACCGTTATTAACCAACAGATGATAAAGGTCCTTAACATCGTAAACAATCTTAAGAATATCACTTTTTAACCAAGCTAAAAACTCCTGATCTTTCAGGGCCAAATCAGCACTGTAAAACCAACTTCCCTGTTTGTTTGTTAAGCTGAAACCTCTTAAATTTTCTTCAGAATGAATATTTGAATCATAAACCGCAAACAAAGCTGTTGGTTCCTCAAATTGATTCGCCAGGAATTTTTTAAGATTAACCGTTTCTTGGTAGGTATTCTCTACTTCTCCGGGTTGATAATCCAACTGATTCAAAAACTTATTTAGTTCATACTTTTTATAGAAAGCGAACTGTTTAGCTTTATCCTGATGATAATCAAGATTTGTTTCATCCAGATTTATTACTTCATCGGTTTTGATGGTTGCTAATTGCTTACTTAAACGGGCTTGATTAGAAAACTCTTTGATTTTAACGCCGACACTTCCTTTGATCTGGTCAACATTCTCCAAGGTCTTTTCTAAATCACCGTATTGTTCTAGTAGTTTCATCGCCGTCTTATCCCCGACCGAAGGAACACCAGGAATATTATCGGAAGCATCACCGCATAATCCCTTATAATCAATAACCTGATTAGGCGTCAGACCATAATCTTCTTTCAGCGCCTTCAAGTCCATTCGTTTCATTTCGCTTAACCCGGTCTTCATCAGCCAGACTGTTGTATGACTGTTGATCAATTGTAATAGATCACGATCACCGGTTAAGATTGCAATATCTTTATCCGCATATTTATTTACTAAAGAACCAATTACATCATCAGCTTCAATCCCGTCTTGTTCATAGCGGGATATATTCATTGCATCAAGATACTCTCTAACAATGGGAAATTGGACAATCAGTTCTTCATCCGGTTTTTTTCGGGTTCCTTTATATTCAGGATAAATCTGATGCCTAAAAGTCTTCTTACCGGTATCGAAGGCCACTAAAATTTCATCAGGGCTAAAATCCGCAATTGCTTTCTGAACCATCTGCGCAAAGCCAAATAAAGCATTGGTAGGAATACCGTTGGAGGTGGTCATCATTCGTCCGTAAGCAGTGGCATGATATGCCCGGAAAACTAAAGAGTTTCCATCAATCAATAATAATTTTTCCATCATCCTACCCCTTCCGATAAATTATTTTAAGGCTTCAAGTTTATTTAAATTATCATACATTATCGTTAGATAATCTTTGTTTTGGTTGTATTCCTTTTCCGTTAGGGAAGAAAGATTGCTAAGATCGACTTCCGTTAAACCACAGTCAGCTTTAACCTTATTGTATAAATTAATCATATCTTCAGTCATATTACTTTCATAAACAATATATTTGACTTTGTCGTTTTTGATTCGATCTTCGATAATTTTTAATTGATCGTCATTGGGTAAGGCTCCATAACGGGACAGAATCAACGGATAAATTCCGACATTGTAATCTTTCTGCCAGTTACCAAAACTAGGCGTAATGGTAACTAAAGATAGGTTCTGAGAACTAATCGCCGAATACTCGGAATCTAACCGAACTAAATCGGCTTCCAACTCAATAAAATTGGCTTCATAAACTCCGGAGTTATTTGGATCATTTTCGACTAACCAATCCTTGATAGTCCTGGCCATCGAACTCATCGCAATCGGATCAAGCCATAAGCCTAAGTCCTTTGAATACATATCAATCGAAGAGAAAGCACTTCCTTCGTACCAATTTCCTTCCACGGTCACACTATTTCCCGATACCTTACCGGTGGTATAGCGTTTAAAATCATAAATACCGGCTAATCCGGAAAGATCAATAATCTCAGCTTTTGAACTTTTAATCTCACTTTCGTAGATTTCCCAATAAGGCTCCAAATTGCCAAGCTGTAGAATCAGATTTGCTTTATCCAGAGAATCACTGTAATCGTCCGCAATGTGAGCCACTTGGATGGGAACTTTAGCTTGAGAAAGATTACAGGTATTAACATATTTTTCGGCAATCCGATTTAAAAGATATTCAACCGGATATATCGTATAACAGACTGTAATTGCTTTAGAACTACAAGCAGTTAAACAGCTTAATAACAAAAATGTGCTGAGGATCAAAGCTAATAATTTCTTCATTAAGTTTACCTCTTGCGATTCATTATATCATATGGCATGGTTATCGTCATTGACGTTTGCTGACATTTTAGGATGTCTTAAGCCATATGTTTGGAAGATATTACGCAATATCAAATATAAAGGTACCGCAAAGATAACACCATATACTCCGGCTAAAGCACTTCCTAAAAAGACCACAAATAATGTAACTAGCGGATTAATATAGGAACGTTTGGAATGAACTAACGGTGAGATTAAATAGTTATCAACATTGGATAAGATTAAAATCAGAACCAATAAAATAACTATTCTACTTGTCGGTAAAGTCAATGACGCAATTACACCAACGACATTGGATAAAATAGGCCCGACATATGGTACCACAACGCTGATGGCCGTTAAAAATGCTAAAGTCGACCACTCACTGTTGCCTACCAATAAATAAACTAATAGATATTCCACATAGCGAATTGCCATTAAAATAAACATGCTACGGAAATATGTTGCCACTTCTTCCCGGGAACTGGAAACATAAACGGGTAACGATGGCTTAATTCTGCCTAAAATTTTACTAAACGCATCATGAATCTTGTCATAATCCGCCATCATATAAATTGAAATAACCACAATAATAACAAGGTTCCCCAACCAACTAACAACATTACCTATCAAATCGGGAATGGAATTAGTCAAAGTCGGTAATAGTTTATTCAATCCGGTAATCAAACTACTGGAAATATCCTGATAAATTTCATTTAAATAGGTATTATCACTGACAAAAGAACCCAAAGAACCGATACCTTGAGTAATGCTCTTAACTAACTGAACAATCTTAGTCGAAAGTGACGGAATCAAATTATAGAATAAGACTGTAATCACTAAACCAATCAAAACCCAGAAACAAGTAATTGAGACCCAACGGGGAACCCCGAGTTTCTTAAGTCTAACGAACAACGGTTCCATTACGATTGCAATAACATCGCCGATAACAAAAGGAATTAGAACCCCCCAAATTTTATCGAAAACACTATTATATTTACTTAAGACAGCTTGGATAATTAGGATCAAGATTGCAATTAAAAGAATTTTCAATAAATTTTCTAATTTAATTCTCGTCTCAAAATACTGTTTTAATCTTTCAAATAAATTCATTTTATCACCACTATTATTATATTGATGAAATGTTTAATTTACAAGAACCCACTTTCTTTAAAACTGTAGTATTCATTTTTAGTCAAAATTAGATGGTCAACTAAAATAACCCCCATCAACTGTCCGGCTTCTTTTAATTTGGAAGTAGTGTTCAGATCTTCGTTTGAAGGACTTATAGCCTGACTGGGATGATTATGGACTACAATCAACTTACAAGCTCCACTCAGCAATGCTTCCCGGAAAATCTCCCGCGGTGAAATAAAGATACCTTGAATATCCCCGATAAACAAGATTTTGTAATCGATAATCTGATTTCGGATGTTCAGAAACAAGGCCATAAACTGTTCCTGATTACTATCACCGATTTCTTTTTCCAACCATTGAATAATATTTTCAGGCTCATTAATGTAATCGTCATGTAAGGCCTTTTCTAAAGAACAACGTTTTGACAATTCGAATACGGCTAATAATTCTATCGCTTTGACTTTCTTAATCCCACTTATTGCTTCCAGATCTTTGATTGTCAATTCGCTTAATCTAGCCAAACCATTCGCTTTAGCCAGTACTTTATCAGCAATCTGTAAAGAACTGCAGCCGGCATATCCGCATCTGATCCAGATGGCTAATAATTCACGGCTGCTTAAGGTTTTCACTCCATATTTCAAGGCTTTTTCCCGGGGTCTCTCCGGTATAGGTAGATCTTTTACCAACATATTGAAGGCGTAAGATAAACTTACGCCAGGCTTATTTTCGCCACTGAAAAGTCATTCCGGTAATCGATACGCGTCCCGAAGCGGAAAATAACACTTTCACGATCCCAGCAATTCCCGCAACCAACATTAAATAAGCCAATAACAGAGCCGGGGTTATCGCAAATCCAACCAACTGCTTACACTCGAATTTATTCAGTAGTTTCATGAGCTGTCTCCTTTCGCTATTATTTACGAAAAAAGTGCGCTTACTCCTAAGAAAAAGGATCCTCATTTTAAGAAGATCCTTGATTAACCCTACTTACTTATCGGCATGGGCTTCTATTACCCCATAACCGCCATCTAAACGTTTATAAACGACATTAATTTCGCCACTGTCTTCATCGGTAAAGATAAAGAATGAATGTTCCAGCATTTCCATCTGTAAAATTGCTTCATCCAAACTCATCTTTTGGGCCACAATCCACTTGGTCCGAACGACAACATCATCTTTAGCGTCACTTTCTTCTTCCATAGCCATAAAATTAGCGGCTAAGCTGTCTTTATGACGCCGATTCAGTCTACTCTTTTGCGTATTGAGCTGTCTTTCCAAACGATCACAGGCTTTATCCAACGCCGTTCTTAAATCTGCAGCGGTAACTTCGGCTCTTAAAGTGCCTACTTTGGTTTGAATGGTTATCTCAATACGAATTTCATTATCACCGACTTTTTTGACTACACAATTGGCAACATCGTCTTTGCCAATCACTAAATAGCGATTTAGAAATTCCAGACTCTCCTCAATCTTTTTCTCCGTTACCGGACTGATTGACAAATCTTTTCCATGAACCTTTACGATCATAATTAGAAGCCTCCTTTATTTTTCCGCTTTTTTGGTTACTTCGGGAAATAATATCTCCCGCTCCTTTGCGGTTAAAACCTCAACGAGTTCAGGATGTTGTAATAGATAACTACGGGCCGCTTCCCGACCCTGTCCAATTTTTTCATCGCCATAATTAAACCAAGAACCACTCTTCTGGATCAAATTATGATCTACGGCTAAATCTAATACTTCCGAAACTGCCGAAATACCTTCGCCATAACGCATTTCAACGCTGGCCACTTTAAATGGCGGCGCAACTTTATTCTTAACGACTTTAATATTTACTTTATTGCCAATTACTTCGGTTCCATTCTTTATGGCTTCACTCCGTCTGACATCGATTCTTACAGAGGCATAAAACTTTAAAGCTCTTCCGCCAGTTGTAACTTCGGGATTGCCATACATAACTCCGACTTTCTCTCTTAACTGATTAATAAAGATGGCGGTACATTTCTTCTGATTGATGACCCCGGACAATTTTCGCATCGCTTTGGACATCAGTCTGGCTTGTAAACCAACAACATTGTCACCCATTTCACCATCTAATTCCGCTTGTGGAACTAAAGCCGCAACAGAATCGATTACGACTAAATCAATCGCCCCGGAACGGATCAACATCTCGGTTATTTCTAAAGCTTGCTCGCCACTATCCGGTTGTGAAAGGATTAGATCATCGATATTTACTCCTAATTTTTTGGCGTATTGAGGATCTATCGCATTCTCCGCATCGATAAAAGCTGCCCTTCCGCCCATTTTCTGAACCTGCGCAATCGCGTGTAAAGCTAAGGTTGTTTTACCCGAAGATTCCGGACCGTATATTTCAATAATTCTTCCTTTGGGATAACCTCCGATACCTAAAGCATAATCCAAACTTAAAGATCCAGAAGGAATCGCATCCACATCCACGTTGGATCGATCGCCTAACTTCATTACCGAACCTTTACCATACTCTTTTTCAATTTCCTTGACGGTTTCCGCTAACGCTTTATCCCGACTCTCATCTATAGCCATATTTGATACCTCCAATGGTTAATTTACGAAAGATATTGATAAAATCCTATTATTTGCTTTCCATAATATAAGGTTTGATCTGAAAATAATACTTGATTCCACTGGCCACTGATAAGAAAACCGATAACCATAACAGAATATCCGCCATCGGAATTCCGATTAATTCGAAAGGCAGATTGTTCAGTAAAATCAGAATAATCGTAATCATTTGAATCGCCGTTTTAGCTTTTCCTAAAGGTCCTGCCGCTAAAACGATACCCTTTTCAGCAGCCAACATCCGAATTCCGTCAACGATGATATCTCTCCAAAGCATAATCAAAACAACCAAAGAAGGAATAATTCCGTCAACGGCGAACAAGATAAACATCGTTGTCGTCAAAGCTTTATCCGCGATTGGATCAATAAACTTACCAAAAGTCGTAATCAGGTTGTATTTGCGGGCAATATAACCATCAATGAAATCCGAGATACTGCCAATCGCAAAAAGAATCAATACTCCGATGTTTAAATAAGATAATGAGACATAACCAATCTGCGCACTAGGAATCGCAATTCCGAATTGCGCATAAGGGAATATTTTCAATAACACAATAATCGGAATTAAGACTAAACGACCTATCGATATTTTATTAGGAGTATTCACAAACTTCCTCCTTTATTTCCACTTACATTATAACATTAATGACAAAAATTTTAATAAAAACAGAACCTTTTAGTTCTGTTTAGCTTTAATCTGATGGTAAGCCATGTTCTGTCCTTCATTTCTGAAGTGATGACCATTTATCTGCACTTGCGTGCCTCCGCGGAATTTCGTTTCATTCTTTGGAGTTCCTCTACCAAATTTGAGTTTCTCGCTTATGGGGTTTACCGCGTTCCACCTAAGAGGTCACCCTCTTAGCTCGTCTCTTTGGCACCTTAGCGGTCCTTATCTATAGTCACCTATAGATAAATTCCGGCCGTCAACTTTCGTTGCCCGGATTTATTGATTGATCCGGCATAAACACTACCATCATCACAGATGGTGCGAGCATGGACTTTCCTCTACTGCTTATCGCAGCAGCGATCATCGATCAGATTCGATTTTTTCCAAATACTTCGGCTTCTAAACGGGCAATTCTTCTTAAGACATCAACCTGAGTACCAGCCCCAAAGGAGTTTTCAACCGGTGCCGCTTGAGAAGCAGCCGCTTTATCGGCTAATTCTTTCTTCGCATCTTCTAATTCCTGTTTTACACTGGCAAGTTCTTGATTCAATAAAGAAATATTATTGTTTAAACTAACATTTTGACGGTTTAAACTGTCAATTTTAGCCTTGGCTTGTTCGATAACATCGTCTTTGCTAGCGAAGTTGCTCTTCAAACTCTCGTTAGTACTTATTAAAGTTGCAATCTGATCATTATAATTCATGTAATCAGAAATGACTTTATCTAAGAATTTGTCGACTTCTGCCGGAGCGTAGCCCTTATAGTCAATGTTTGGTTCAAAATTCAGAATATCATCAGTCGTTAATAGAATCTTTTTTTGTAAATCATTTTGTTCGCTCATTTTTACGAGTCCTTCCATTTCTACTTCATTGCATATTTTAGCTTATAAACATTAAAACTTCAATAAACATTACGTTTTTTTATAGGGCTTTAATTAAAAACCTGATTTGCACAGTGGTGTTGACAACTCACGGTTTTACTGAGAAATATTGACGATATTTTAATTTTACTACCCTTTTAAGTGCTGAATTTAACAGATAATCAACTTTTTCTAGGTCGTTATC
>JAEZBR010000005.1 GCA_023426935.1 Bacillota bacterium
AGAGTTAAGAGAGATGAAGAAAAATATCCCAAAACTGAGCGGATTATACGTCATTTATTACTGAATGAATCACGATTCACTAGGAAATAGGCCATTTCTTAGCACCACGATTGTTTACTGATAGAAAAATATTTACTTAATTCCTGTTTAACCATTTGATATTCAGAAATTTTTCCATATTCACAAATATCGCCAGTCAAAAGTATAAAATCAAAATCTTTTTTCACATTATCAAATAAAGATTTAAGTTGTATAAATGGATTATCCATTTTATTCATGATTTCAAAATATTCTCCAGCGCTATGTTTGTAGTCGTTGGAAAAATGTAAGTCAGAGATTTGAGCAAATTTTATCGTCATATATTTCCTTAAGCTTTCTTTACCAAAGCGGCTTTAATTTTATTCTCTCTTCTTTTTTTGCTAATAATTGAAGTAACAATCGAAGCTAAGATTGTCGCTACATACGGTATTGCTCCCGTAATCTGGCCTTTTAGTGAAGTTTGCTGTAAGAAACTTCCTAAAGACTGACAGATTCCGAAGAATAAGCTAGCAGCCGCAACCCCCAAGGGATTTGCGTGTCCTAAATTATTCGCTGTCATCGCAATATAGCCTTTACCACTAGTGATGTTTTGAATAAACAGTGTTACTGACCCCATCGATAATAATACTCCAGCTAGTCCGCAGAGAATACCAGACAAGGTCATTGTCCAAAATTGATACTTCTCAACCTTGGTACCTAAACTTCTGGCAGCCTGGGGGTTGATTCCAATCGCTCTGATTCGATAACCAATGACTGTCTTATATAAGAAGATAAAAATTAGGATTGCAAGCAACCATGATAAATAATCTATGATTGTTAAGCCAACAAACATTTTTGCTAGATCAGGAAAGCTATTTGCGAAGAATGGGGTAATCTTTTTTAAACCTACTAAGGATGAATCTTGAAATAATCCCTTGGTATTAAAGAAGATATACATTAAATAAGTAGTTATCCCGGAGGACATCGTATTCAAAGCCATTCCTACCACCACTGGGGAAGCCTTCAGTTTAATAATAAAGAAAGCTAGCAAGGCGGACATTAACATGGAAACGGAGATCCCGGCCAAAATTGAAAGAATAACATTACCACCGGAAAAATAATTGACAACAATCGCGAAGAAAGCGCTGACCATCATACAGCCTTCCATGGCAATATTGAATACCCCGACCTTTGAACAAACCGATGCCGCTAGAGCACACAGTAAGATTGGTGAACACATTCTGAAAGTAGAACTGATAATTGCACTGATATAAGCCCAACTAAAAATCATTATTGCTCAACTCCCTTCTTATGCCGTTTATACAGTTTAACGACGATTCTAACGGTAACCAACATCGTAATCACACCTTGAATGATGGCGGTTATTTCTGAAGGAATGCCCATCGTTAATTCAATTGCGGAACCTCCAATCGTGATACCCGCTAAAAAAATCGAACAGAATAAGACGCCGATAATGTTATAGCCGCACATTAGTGAAGCGGTAATTCCCGTCCAAGAATATCCTGGTGAAGTAATCATTTTATCGACATATCGAAATTTTGAGCCTAAAACTTCGCATGCTCCACCAAGACCGGCAATCGCCCCACTTAGCATCAATACTTTATACATTGTCTTTTTTGATTTCACACCACCATATTCTGCGAATAAAGGATTGATCCCCGTCATTCGTGCTTCATAACCAAAGCTAGTTTTCTTCATAATGAAAGCCACAATCAGAACTGCTAAAATCGCAATCAGGAATCCGACATGAGTCGTATACTGTCCGAAAATTCTTGGTAGTATTGAACCTTCTATCTTGACGGTCTGAATTGCCAGTTTATCCGCAGCATTGGGATCTAAAAAAACATAATTAGTTAGATATGACGCAAAGAAATCCGCAATATAATTGAACATCAATGTAATAATGAGTAAATATGCTTCATAGTGATAGCTGATAAATGCCGACAGTAAAGAATACAACGCTCCAGCTGCCATACTGCATAATAAAGTCAGAATAACCACCAAATAATCAGGCCCAGGAAGAATTGGGGCAACAATCGCAGCCGTAATCGCTCCGATGATCATCTGTCCCTGCGCTCCCATTGAGGAATATCCGCTACCCCAAGATAGCGCTGCCGCCAAACCCGCAAAAATAATCGGGGTTGCTCTAGTCAAGGTAGATGCGATTGCGTAGCTAGAAAAGAAACCGCCTTGAATTAGACCAATAATTCCCTTAATCGGATTATTACCAGTCAAAGCCATAATGATTCCACCGACAATCAACCCTAAACCGATTGCTAAGAGTGGATAAGCTAAGCTTTTATAAAATTTATTAAATGATTCTTTATTAATCATTAGCTTCGCCCCCCAACATTAGCCTTCCCAGTTTACGATCATCAATCTGACCACGCTTGAATTCATAATTTATCTGGCCATTATACATGACATAGATTCGATCACTCAGTTTCAGTACTTCACTTAACTCGCTGGAAACCAATAAGATCCCACCACGGTTATTTCGTTTAGCAACTAGCCTCTCATGGACAAACTCCATCGCTCAGACATCAATTCCTCTCGTCGGTTCGCAAGCGATTGTTAATGAACAATCCTTCTCGATTTCTCTAGCCGCGACGACTTTCTGGGCATTGCCACCGGATAGTTCTTTCATTTCTTGATTTTTAGTCGCCTTGATATAGTATTCATCGATCAATTTATCGGCATGCTCATCAATTTTTTTCTGCTTTAAAATACCATAAGACGAGTATCGTTTAGCATTTTCATCACCCATTAACAAATTATCGGAGATACTTGCATCTTTCGCACTACCCCATAAGTAACGATCTTCGGGGATATGCGATAATCCAGCAGCCCGTACTTTATCGACCGATTTATTTGAAACATCGACGCCATTAACGATAATCTTTCCTTCATAATTGGTTTCTAATCCGGTTATGCACTTAACCACTTCAGTCTGCCCGTTTCCGCTTACTCCGGCAATCCCGACGATTTCCCCTTGATCTACATGTAAATTTATCTTATTAAGTACTTTCTTACCGCTATTCGATCCCATCGTCAGATTTTCAACTTGTAGTAAAGGATTTCCGGTTTGTAATGGTTCAATATCTAAATTCATTAAGTGCCTACCCACCATTAAATATGATAATTCAGCGATTGATGTTTTTTCTTTATCCACAACGCTGATTAATTTACCTTTTCTCATAACGGCAATTCTTTTAGAAACCGCCATAACTTCATTCAATTTATGCGTAATCAGAATTAAACTCTTCCCTGCTTTAGCTAGTCTTTTCATCGTTTCAAGTAATTCATCAACCTCATTAGGGGTTAAGACCGCGCTAGGTTCATCAAAAATAATAATATCGGCATTCTGATATAACGTCTTCAAGATTTCTACTCTTTGTTGAGTTCCAACCGGACAATCATTGATAATGGCTTGGGGATCTACTTCCAATCCATATTTATTCGATAGTTCTTTGACTTTTGCAATGTTCCTTTTTTTATCGAAGAAACCATGTTTCGATATTTCGTTATTATAAACGATGTTTTCGGTTACACTCAGAGAGCCGAACAACATAAAATGCTGTTGAACCATTCCAATGTGCAATCTCATCGCATCCAACGGATTATTAATAATTACTTTTTGTCCTTTGATAAAGATCTCACCTTCATCTGGTTTTTCCAACCCATATAAGATTTTCATCAGAGTTGATTTACCAGCCCCATTCTCACCAACAATCGATAAAATCTCGCCTTGGTTTAAATCAATACCGACATTATCGTTAGCGACGATCTTACCGTAAGTTTTGGTAATATTTTTCATTTCCAGAATCATGGCTTTATCACTCCTTTATAAGAAAACTGCCTGCACGAAAACGCTTTCGTGCAGGCAAATATTAATTAATTTTTATAATCTGCTTCCATGACATACGGTAATGTAACCTTACCGTTTGCAAGATCTTCAGTCGCTTTTTTACCAGCCGCAATTACTTCATCCGTTAAGATATCCGTATTACGATAGTTACAATCAAAGTTAACCCCGACAACACAGAAGGCACCATCGGTAACCCCTAAAGTTGTTACTCCGCCAGTTACTTTATTATCATCTAGATAATCATTAACGATCGTTTCCATTGCGATTCCGGTATCCTTAGTTAAACCAGTCAAAATATACGTATTATCCGAAGTAGTCTGATCAACACTTAGACCGGAAGTATAAATCTTAGATTTCCCAGCATTCGCTCTTTCCAAACAATACTGATAGATTCCGGCATTGGCACTGTTAGATACCGATCCCATAATGAAGTGTCCTTTTTCATCCATCGCTGCTGCAACTTCGGTAGCTTTGTTATAAGCCGCTGAAGTATCGCTATATGTGTCCGCATAAGCCGCAATAAAGGTTGCGTTTGGATTAACGGATTTAACGCCTTCCATATAACCGTATTTATATTCGAAGTTCGCCTGCTGTTGGAAGTTTCCAATGTAACCAAAGGTCGTATCATCCTTAAAAGCCGTGGCGATCATCGCACCTAAAACATAACAACCATCAGTCGTATTATATTTGATTGACATAATTCTTTCGTTAGAAGCCGCGGTATCGATAATCCCAAATTCGATATCCGAAAATTCATCGGCTAAAGTGCTCAATGCATCAGCACCAGACCAGCCAACGCCAACGCCAACGATTAAATTGTAACCTTGTTCGCAAGCATTACGTGATTTTTGTTCCCAATCATCGGTATTCGGACATTCAATGAAAGTTGCAGTAAAACCATATTGCTTCGCCAGTTCCTCTAATTTATTCTTAGCCTGTAAGATAAACTGATCTGTACCTACGGTATCCGATACCATTGCGATTTTTAAATCGGCATACTTCTTATCAGTACTACTTCCACCATTCCCTGAGCAACCAAAAAGAGTAAACACTAGAACCAAAGCTAGGCCCAATTTAAGAATTTTATTCATTTCTCCCTGGGTTTCCCCTTCTAGGCTCATCTTAACACTGTAGTTTTTATCCAAATATGACATATGTCCTATTTTTTGGTAAAATTTAAATTATGAAAGAAAAAAGTGACGCAAAATTACTTAAATACTACCTCGACAAGTCCGATTTTGTTTCTCATTTTGATCGAAACATTTCTAGTATCACCAAACTCTTCTATTTCAAGGAAGGCGAATATCTGATTACCGAAGGTCAGGTTCCGGAGAATCTTTATTTTATGGTTGATGGTGAATGTCGCTTCTTTTCCCTTAGTTCCTCTGGCTCCTTAGTCGCCTATGGCGGTTCTAAGAAATATCGTCTTTTAGGTGAAGTAGCCTCCTTATGGAATCTAGAACCTACCAGCAGTGTACAAGCCGTTAAAGATACCTATTGTTTAGGCATTAATCTCAATAAATACCGTGAGGTCTTATTAGACGATAATAAGTTCTTACGTTTCGTCGGACAGATATTAGCCACCAGCATAACCCGATTAGATGATATTATTACCGCTCATACAATCTCAAAAGTTAAGAACCGCTTAGCTGCTTTTATCCTGCAAAATGAAACAAAAGACATCTTTCAAGTCACAATCATTACAACCAGTGAAGCTGTCGGTGCCAGCTATCATCAAGTTCAGCGAGCGATGACTTCTTTCTGTGCTCAAAACATTCTGCATAAAGACAAACGAAAATATCGGATCCTTAATCGTTCTAAGTTGGAAAATCTTGCCAGTGATAGTTATGGTTATTTCGATTAAACTAAAGATACCAAGTATGTCCACAGTTTTGGCATACTGCCATTCTACGGGTAATATTTTTAATCTTCTTTCGCTTACCGACAAAGATAGCAAATATTAAAGCCGGTACGGTCAAGAATATCCACTTAAAAAACACCCACCACCAACCAATAAGCAACCACCATAAGATTCCGTGATGTTTAGTTACTAGTTTACTCTTTGTTACCATTTGGATTGCTACATTATCCGAACCACATCTAGAACATCTCACAAATTATCCTCGCTTCTTTCCAGCCCAATAACAATGCAATCTATTTCCTAATTCTTTCTTTCAGATAATTATTCAATCCTTCATCGACGCAATACACATAACAGCCTTTCATACCTCTAGTCATTAAAGTGTAGTAAGTATTCTTGATTATTTCATCTGCTAGTTTATAGGCGTAATCTTCGCCTTTTTCTTTAGCAATCTTTTTTATTCCTTTTAAAGAAATATCCGTCTTCGCTCGACTATGGTAGTCAGTAATAATCTGTTGGTTTTCATATCTCATATCCGGTCCGATGATTACGCCGACATAATCAAATTCCAATCCTTGACAGGTATGAATACAACCAATCTGGTTTACCGATTCCTTATCGATTGCCCAAGTTTCGGTGTTACCTAAGTTCCAACTCATGCCAAAATTGAATTTTGGTATTTCAACTTCATGGATATCCGGGTTATTCTTATTCTCGATTTTCCAATCCCAACAATATCCGGCTAACATTCGCGATTTATTATTTTTTTCGTTCAGCTTAATTATTCTGTCTTTCAAATCCTGTGGTGAATCAAAGACTCTAAAGTCATAGTTATTATCAAAATCAAAGTTTGCGGTTTCTTTGATCTCGAGTACATTATTTAACCAAGCTAAATAGCCGTCAGATCCGTTACATCTGAATTGACTTTTAAGATTCATCTTCGTGACATGGGCTTTATAATACTTCGCATACTTTTCAATTTCTGAAATTGAACCGTTATCTTTTAAAGTAACTTTTTGATTCTCATCGATAAAGAAAACAGAGAATTTACTGGCATTGATGATTTCCTTGATCTGATTCTCTCCGAGATTAGAAAAAATTCCCGATTTCTTATTTAAACGATGAGCCTCATCAACCAACAAACAATCGAAAGTATTCTCTTGGCAGTCATAGAAACTTCCCGAACTCATAAACAAGTTATTTTGTCCGCTTAATTTATCAATCTTTAATTTCTCTTTGAAAACATTTCGCGGTGAAGAATTCTTGGTAACATAAAAGCTGTTATAACTTTTATGTAGGAATTGTTCCAATAAATTGATGGCTAAGACTGATTTTCCGGTTCCCGGTCCGCCTTCGACGATCATAACATTTTTCTCGTTACGAACATTAGCTTCGATCCCAATCCGTTTAGCTTCTTCAAAAATCAATTTCTGATCGTCAATTAACACAAATTCTTTATTGCCTTTAAGTACGGAAGTAAAAGAATCCTGTAACATCTTTGAAGGCTTTATCTTACCGTTCTCGATGATATATAATCCGGCTTTGTTATCGCCGGTTTTAATATATTTTTTAATAAAATTTCTAAGTTTTTCAAAATCTTTTTCTCCAAACATCGGAGCATTCTGAATATAGATTTGGTATTGATCACTGTTGATCGGATCCTCATTAGTCAGATCATAATTATGCAAGAAGGTGCAGGGGTGTAATTTAATATCTTTATCGATCACATCCTGATTAAAATTATCGATCAAACTGGCATAACTCCAAGCTTGATATGAAGGATGCGTAACTTCTCTGGCGGCTTTCCCGGTATAGGTCTCCACCACTCCGTCTTTACCCTCAATCGCCTTTACATGCTGCCATTGTTTAAGCTCAACAATGATAATTGAATTCTTCTGGTTTGAATCATAACCCGATAAGAGAAAATCAATTCGGTTCGAAGTATGCGGAATGTTATATTCGATTGCCACTCCGGAATCATCCGGAATCTCTTTATCCGCCAATACTCCCCGCATTCTTAACATTGATTCTTTCCAGGAATTAATCTCTGATTCTCCGGTTCGCCGATGAAAGACTTCAATATAACGACTTAAAATCTTATCGGCTATTACGTTTAGATCGACATCATTCATGAAGCTGGATTTAATTCCTTCGTAGACAATCATTGATTAGCTCCTTGTCTATTATTCTTATAATTACGCTTTATCTTCTCGATACGTAATATTCCCTTCCTTACCATCGGCTCGGTTGCCATTCTTGTCTTTCTTCTTGGCGTTATAGGACTTATATTTATCCGTCTCAATCATATGAGAGACATCGACTAGTTCATGGTCATCCTTACCTTCTAGGATTAAGTCACAGAGTTCAGTCACATTCTTAAGTAACTCTAACTTAGATTCCCCGGTTCCGTGATTGCGAATGATTCGATCATACTGACCGTCATATTGTTTTAAGTTTATTAAACTTTGTTTATAATCTTTAACCTTACTGGACCAATCTTCCAAGAGAATCGTTCCCGGTCCGCAACCGTCTCCGAACAACATCATCCGATCCTTCTTAAATAGAATCATCGTCATACCCGGGGTATGTCCGGGTACGGATATCGCTTCCAACTGGTAATTGCCTAAGTCGAATAGCTGTTTATCTTTTAAATCTTTAAATTCTTTTCTGACTTGGGGATAAGGAAGATCTTTAAATCCCGCATTTTCTTTAAGTGGTTTAAGAAATTCTTGGGAACTATGTTTTTCATAGACGGGAAGATCTAAAGCACTCATATAGACTTCTTTAAAAGGTGCACAGCCATTGGCATGGTCTAGATGACCATGGGTCAGAATAACGGTTAACGGTTTATCCGTTAATGATTCCACATATCCTTTCAAATCTCCGAATCCATAGCCGGTATCGATTAATGCGGCTTTTTCGTCCCCGATTACTAGATACATAAAGACCCCTAACGGATCAGTGATTCGTATAACTTGATCAGTAATTTTCTCGTGTGTGAAGTTTAACATGATAATTCCTCCAGATAGATTATAAGTCATTTAGGTCAAAACTGGGAAGAAACAGTATATAATATCCCTGAGGAGAAATTATGCTGAAACAAACCATTTGCTTACTGTCAGGTAGTATGCTAGTTACCAATACCGGGAATACTACCAGTCCTTGGTTATATGTATCAATCACCTGCTTTGCTTTAGCGCTGATGCTGGTATTCTTCGGAATCAAGAATCGCAAGCGTAGAAAGTAAGTACTAAAAAAGTCATCGGTTGAAAGACAACGATGTCTTTTTCTTTTACTTCTTTTCTTTATTCTCTTCCGGTTTAATATCTTCTACTTTAGCTTCTTCAACTTTCTCTTCTTTTTTCTCGGTTACTTCCGGAGTAACAACCGGTGGTACATAAACTTCCGAAGCCATCTTAGCGATGACATTTCTTTGTACCTTAATTACGGAATTAGCGGAAATTCTAACCTTAGCAGTAGTTTCTTCTAAGGATTCAATCGTCCCATAAACTCCGTCGTTAAGAACAATCTCATCACCGGGCTTTAAAGCCGATTGGAAATCTCTGAAAGTTTTCTGCTGTTTCTTGTTCTGTTTGTAAGCCATATATGTTTGGAAGGCCATCATGACAAACAAGAAGAGTATTAGTATCCAATAAATGTCCATTTGAATTCTCCTTTATTTCTTGTCTATTATACCGCAAGAATCGTCTTCGCAATAGTCCCGATTGTGATAACTATCTGATTTTTCGTACTTTTTGGTATCGATAAACCAAGCATCCATCTGAACTTTTGCCCCATCGAACAAGTTAGTCACCTCAACGCAGGTTCTGGCGGGATAAGGGCTAGTAAACCTTTCACCGTAAATCTTATCCATCTCTTCATACTGATTTAGATCGGTTAAATAGACGGTTACTTTGACGATATAACTTAGATCTAGGCCCTGTTTCTTTAATATTTCTTCAAGATTGTCGATAACTTTATTGACCTGTCCGGCTAAGGAATGATCCTTGATCATTTTACTTTTAATTCGATCATAGGGTAACTGGGCGGAAATTACTCCGAAGTCTCCCACCACTAAGGCAGTAGAAGCGTTAATCGGCAGTTTCGACCAGGAATCTGGTCTAAGGGTTTTACAATATCTCATAGTTCTTTATCCTGCCAATCATGATAGTACGCTTCCTCATCTCTGATATGTTTAGCTAAACGGTGATAAGAAAGACTCTTTAAGACCCGATATAGAATATAGGCCAATAAAGCAACTAACAGCAAGATACAGATTAAATCATTGAAATTTTCGATCATGGCTCTATTATAAACCTTAATCGTGGGAAAGGATATCAGATGCCCGGTAACCTAAATAGGCAATCATTAACAAATACAATACATCGATAATCATACTGACGACTCCTAAAATCTTGACTTGAGCGATGGCGATTGCAGCCGTCTTGGCCGTCACTATCAAAGCACAGGCCGCAAGTTTAAGGACCGTCACCACAATCTCGATAAAATTCATGGTTAAGATTCCTTTAACTAGATTCCAACCTTTGTTGGCATAGTTAGTCGCAATTATTCCCAGCAACAATAAAATATAGCCCCAATGAACTAAGGAGAAACTGTTGCCCAAGATTGCCCAGCCCAGATTTCCCGAAGAACGGTAATTAAGAAAGATAATAATCTCTCTTCCGAATAACGTTGAGTAAAGACCTGAATTGGTGGTTAAATTCGATAGATCTACGGAGTCCTTCACTTTAATGAATTCATAAGAGAATAACAGATCTTTGACACTGAAATAAATCAAAAAAAGCAGTCCGAGAAAGATTAGAATTGAAGACCATCTTATTTTTTTCATTCTTCATTACCCCGATAATCCGGACCTTTTAAAACTTCCGCTTTCGCTAAATTAGGATAGCCCTTTTGTCTTAGCGCTTCATATAAAACGATTGCGACACTGTTGCTTAAATTTAAACTGCGGGCATCCGGTACCATCGGAATCCGGATCTGATGGTCTAGATTCTCCTTCATGATGCTTAAAGGAATCCCGGTACTTTCTTTACCGAAAACCAAGAAAAGGTCTTCTTCTTGCTTAAAATCGAACTCGTCGGCACTATGATGACCATAACGGGAAACATAGTAATAAGTTCCCGGAAATTCCTGCTTAAAATCTTCCCAGGTATGATGCACATGTAACTCAATCTTATTGCGATAATCCATGCCCGAACGCCTTAAATGCTGGTCATCGATATAGAAACCCAAAGGTTCAATCAAATGTAAGATTGAACCGGTCGCTTCCGCGGTCCGCATGATATTTCCGGTATTGGCCGGAATCTCTGGTTGATACAACACGATATGAATCATTTATTTCACCGCCATTCCGATTACATTGATAATAATGACATGCAAAGGATAATAAAGATAGAAGAAATATTTGTTGCCCTGATATCCGGGTTTCTTATTATACCAGATCAAGAATAACCCGGCGATGGCACAATAAACCTGTAAGAAAGAACTCTCAAAAACCGGTGCGAACCAATCATAAGAAATCGTCGCGAAATACTGCGAAGATAAGACATAAAGATAACTAAGAATCAACAATCCCGGGACATAAACCCATTTATAATCTTCCCCGTAATAGAATAACGGAACTAAAACGATCCCAAACCAGTAATATTCGGTATTTATTGCCATTCCGAGTAATAACGGAATAAAAGAAAGATACCAATACTTCGAATCCGATAACCATAACATCGCAAAGCCTAAACCTAAAGTAATAAAAATATCGGCTTCGATTACCTGATAGTTAAGGAAGTATTTTGCGATAGTGATAACGGTTCCGAAAATTAACATCCTGATTAAGTAAGTTTTCTTATCGTGGGTATAACGATAACTTTGGGCACAAAGGAAGGCGAAAATCGGAAAAGAAATCCTTCCGATTACTCTTAACCACTCGACGTCAGGGAAGAGAAAATATCCGATGTGATCGATTGTCATCGTAATGACCGCAATAATTTTCAAATCGAAACTGGTAAAATGCTCGTTATTCATACCGGATGATCTTTCAGATAAGCTAGTAACATTTTGGTTGCCTGACCGCGATGGGAAATTTCATTCTTTTGTTCAGGAGTAAGTTGGGCACTGGTTTTATTTAAACTAGGAACATAAAAAATCGGATCGTAACCGAAACCGTTAGCGCCGGTTATTTCTTTCGCAATCTGCCCAAGGAAAAGACCTTCGAATACTTTGGTAGGTTGACCGGGAATCGCCAAGGCAATCGCACAATGGAAAGACGCTTTACGATTAGTTTGGTTCTGCAGCTTCTCCAGAATAACTTTATTCTTATAATCGTAACTGGTGTCATGCCCTAAATATCTGGCGGAATTAATTCCCGGTTGATTATCTAAGGCTTCGATACATAGTCCGGAATCGTCCGCAACGGTCCAACAATGATAATGATCCCGGCCATATTCGGCTTTCTGACTCGCGTTTTCCGCGAAGGAGGTACCGGTCTCCGGAATTTCCGGAACCGGATTTTGATCTAAAAGCGAACTTACTTCATATCCTAAAGGTTCCAACATTTCTTTGAATTCTTTTACTTTATTCTTATTGCTAGTCACAATTAGGATCTGCATTTATTTACTCCCGTAATTATCGAAATAACCCTGAACATAAACGAATGGGGTTCCTTTATCGCCAGACCCCGAAACTAAATCAGACAAGGAACCGACTAAGTCGGTAATTCTTCTGGGTGTTGTCCCTTCCGTTTCCATCTTACCTTTAAGTTTATTTTCTTTGGTCTGAATTTTATTCTCGATAGCTTCCTGTAATTTATTTCCTTTTAAACCTTTGAATTCATTATCGGCTAAATATTTTAATTTTAATTCGTTCGGTGTGCCTTCTAATCCGTCGGTATACCCCGGTGAAACAACCGGATCAGCCAATTCCCAAATCTTACCGACCGGATCTTTAAATGCGCCATCGCCATAAATCATGACTTCGACTTTCTTCCCGGTTTCTTTTAATAAATCAGCCTGAACTTCCTTCACGAATTTCTCGCAATTGATTGGGAATAGTTTCAAAGTATCCTCGCTGGCTTTATTCGAACCTAATAGACCATACTTTTCGTTATAACCGGAATTATTAAGCGGAGAATTCATGATTTCATCGAGTCCTAAGACTTTCTTGGCACCATTCTTCAGCAACCGTTTCTTTAAGGTAAATCTAGTATGCGTTGTGGCGACAATAATCGAGTTAGTGTGTTTCAATAATTCTAACGGATTATTCGCTAAAATAATCTCGCACTGCGCCCCGCTGTCTTCCACCAATTTCTGATAGTAACTTAAATAATCGACGCCGGTGAACGGATGATTAGCTTCCCCGAATATTTCTTCGAACTGAGCTTTAGTTAAGACTCTTTCATACGGATTATCGATCTTATCTTCGACCAATTCGGGATCGATCAAGGCGTTTCCGACTTCATCACCCGGATAGCTAAACTGAATAATTACTTTCTTGAACGCCAAAGAAATCGCCCGAAGAATAATCGCGAAGCGGTTGCGGGAAGTGATGGGGAATAAAACACCAATCGTGTCGGAAGAAAACTTAGCCTGCAGGTCTTCTTTTACTTCTTGAATCGTACAATAATTATTCTCATCCCTGGCTAAGATCGATTCCGTAATGGCTAAGATATCGCGATCTTTAATTTCCAACTCTTTCGCCTCTGCCGCGTCCAAAACACTTTGTACCACAATCTTTTTTAAATCATCGCCCGATTTAATGATTGGGGCTCTAAGTCCTAAAGCTTTTGTTCCTATCGTTCTCATAGTTCTCCTTTAAAAAGCCAATCTAGTGATTGGCTGTTAGAAAGTAAAGCGAGGTTTACGCGATTGAGCACAGTGTAATAATTCATGTGCCTTTTCACTGCCTGGTTTACCTAAGTATTTCTTATATAGATCAATAATCTGCGGATTCTGATGTGATTTACGGACACTCAAGGATAAGTCCTCATCGTATAACGCTTTAGCCCGTAAGCTCTTGTAATCTAGCGGATTCAATTGGTTACGAACTTCAGCCGGGACGATTGATTGACCGCCGCCGTTTACACAGCCTCCCGGACAGCCCATGATTTCAATAAACTGATAAGGCGAGGTTCCTTCTTTAACTTGTTCCAGCAAAGGTTTAGCGATTGCCATACTGTGGGCTACAGCGACCTTAACCTTTTGACCGGCAATCGTTACTTCCGCTTGTTTAAGACCGGTCTCACCCCGAACGGCCGTATATTCAAACTTCGGCAAATCTTCGCCGGTTAAAGTATCCGCAACGGTTCTTAACGCCGCTTCCATAACTCCACCGGAAGCTCCGAAGATAACCCCGGCTCCGGAATACTGACCGAATAGATCTTGGTCAAATTTCTCATCCGGTAAACTTCTGAAATCGATTCCCATCATCTTGATCATCCGGCCTAATTCTCTGGTTGTTAAAACGGCATCGACATTTTTGCATCCGTCATTAACCATTTCCGGCCGATTTATCTCGGACTTCTTAGCCGTACAAGGCATAATCGAAACATTGAAGATCTTTTTCGGATCGATATTATTCGTTTTCGCAAAGTAAGATTTAATCATGGCACCTAACATCATATGCGGACTCTTGCAAGTTGAGATATGATCTAGGATTTCCGGATATTCTCTTTCCGCGTAACGAATCCAGCCGGGGGAACAAGAAGTAATCATCGGTAAAGTACCATGATTCTTGATCCTTTCGATAAACTCGTTTCCTTCTTCCATAATTGTCAGGTCCGCCCCGAAATTGGTGTCATAAACCCGATAGAAACCCATCCGTTTTAGCGCTGCCGCCATCTTTCCGGTGACTCCGGTTCCAATCGGATAACCAAACTCTTCGCCTAAAGAAGCTCTGACCGCCGGTGCGGTTTGAACAATAACTTTTAATTCCGGATCCTGTAGAGCCATCAATACTTTATGAATATCTTCTTTTTCGCTTAGGGCTCCAACCGGACAAACAGTGATACATTGACCGCATTGCATGCAATCCACGCTGGCCATACTATGTTGATTGATCGGACCAACCGTGGTCTTAAAGCCCCGGTTCTGGAACTGTAAAATTCCTAGCCCCTGTAATTTTTCACAGGCAGCGACACACCGACCGCATAAGATACACTTAGAAGTATCCCTAACGATTCCATCGGAGGCATCGTCATAGTAAGGATTACTCATCATACCTTGGTAATGAATATCTCTTACATCTAACTTTTCGGCTAATGCCTGTAATTCACAATTCTGGTTTCTAATACAAGTCAAACAAGACTTAGGATGATTCGATAACAGTAATTCAATGCTGCTTTTTCTTCCTTCCAAAGCTTCCTTGGAATGCGTCAGAATCTCCATGCCTTTGAAAACCGGCGTTACGCAAGCAGCACTTAAACTTCGGCCGCCCTTTATTTCAACCATACAAACCCGGCATGAACCGCCTGGGGTGTAATCTTTCAAATAACACAGGGTCGGTAATTCGATTCCGTTAGCTTTACAAGCTTCCAATACCGTATAATTTTCCGGTACTTCATATTCCCGCTCGTTAATTTTAATTTTAATGTTTTCCATGGTGACCTCCTACTTTCTGGATATCGCCCCGAAGCGACAGGTGGCCATACAGGTACCACACTTGATACATTTACTCTGATCGATGGAGAACGCCGTCTTTCCAACTTCACCGCTGATCGCGCCGACCGGACATTTCTTGGAACATAAGGAACATTTCCGACATTTATCCGGATCAATTTTGAATTGTAACAAAGCCTTGCAAACGCCGGCAGGACAATGTTTATCCTTAACGTGAGCTAAATATTCGTCTTTGAAGGCATGCATCGTACTTAAGACCGGATTAGGTGCGGTCTGTCCTAGACCACATAATGCCGTTTTCTTGATTTTATTGGATAGATCTTCCAACTCCGCCAAAGTCTCCATCGTACCTTTACCCTGAGTAATCTTGGTCAATAATTCCAGTAACCGCTTGGTTCCGATCCGACAAGGCGTACATTTACCGCAGGATTCATCAACGATAAAGTCCATATAGAATCTAGCGACATCGACCATGCAGGAAGCTTCATCCAGTACGATCATTCCGCCCGAGCCCATCATCGAACCTAGACGCACTAAGTTATCGAAATCGATTGGTTCATCTAATTCCGCCGCCGTTAAACAACCGCCGCTAGGACCGCCGGTCTGCACGGATTTAAAGTTTTTATTGTCCGGACAGCCACCGCCGATTTCATAGATTACTTCTCTTAAAGTCGTTCCCATCGGAACTTCGACCAAACCGGTATTCGCAATCTTGCCACCTAAGGCGAAGACTTTGGTACCTTTAGAATGTTCGGTACCGATCTTATTGAACCAATCCGCACCCTTTAAAATAATCTGAGCGACATTGGCGTAAGTCTCGACGTTATTGATAATCGTCGGTTTGCCCCAAACACCCTTGACCGCCGGGAATGGCGGACGCGGTGAAGGCATACCTCGTTTACCTTCAATCGAAGCGATCAAAGCGGTCTCTTCCCCGCAGACGAACGCTCCGGCTCCTAATCTTAATTCAATATCGAAATCGAAACTGGTCGAAAAGATATTATGACCTAATAGACCCATTTCGTGTGCCTGTCTGATCGCAATCTTTAAACGATGAACCGCAATCGGATATTCCGCCCGAACATAAATATAACCATGATTAGCGCCGATCGCATAACCCGCAATCGCCATGGCTTCTAAGACGGCATGCGGATCGCCTTCCAAAACGGAACGATCCATGAAAGCGCCCGGATCACCTTCATCCGCATTGCAGATAACATACTTTTCAGCCGAACGTTGATTGGCCGCAAACTGCCATTTTTTCCCCGTCGGGAAGCCACCGCCACCCCGGCCTCTTAAGCCGGACTTTAAAATCTCATCGATGACCTGTTGGGGAGTCATGGTGGTTAAAGCTTTACCTAACGCTTCATATCCGTCTTTCGCAATATATTCGGTGATTTCTTCGGGATTGATTACCCCGCAGTTTCTTAAAACAATTCTTTTCTGTTTTTCATAGAAACGGATACCCGCCAAATCGAAGATCTCGTTAGTCTTCTTCTGGTCCTGAGCATTCATCTCTAACCTTTTAACAATTCTCCCTTTGTAACAATGTTCGTTGATAATTTCTTCGACATCGCTGACTTTAACATGCTGATAGTAAACCTTATCCGGATAGATTGCGATAATCGGTCCGTTCTGACATAAACCAAAACAACCGGTCCTTACAATCTTTACTTCCTCCTGCATGCCTTTGGCTACTAACAGCTCTTCAAATTTTGTCGCGATCTCATTACTCTTAGAGGAAGTACAACCGGTACCTGCACAAATTAAAACATCCATCTTTTCCATTGTCATTTCCTCCTAGAATTTAACGATGTCTTTGACCGCATCGATGGTATAAGCAGATAAAATCCTACCGTTGGCTAAATGGGAACGAACCATCTGGACGGCTTTGTCTTCATCCATCCGAACATAACTGGTTTTATTGCCTTGTTTGTCATAAACTTCGACAATAGGGTCCAAATTAAAGATTCCGATATTACCCGTCTGGGTTACTAAAACATTCAGCTGTAACCTTTCGACTTCGTCCATGATGGCTTTCATCACCGGTCTAGCGCCGGTAGCGATAGAGCTGGTATCCATGCCGACAACGACGCGATAATCGCGGTCACCCGGATCTCGAATGCTTAATTCTTTCTGTGCTTTTTCCCGAATCTTCTTTAAGTCTGCCAGTGATTTCATTTGCTTGCCTCCGCTATTTCTTGGTTAAGATAATCCTTGATCCATTCCAGCACCTCGGGACTATTCAGAGGAACATTCCCCAATTCTTTTACGATATCTATACTATCAAATTTGAGCTCGTTTTTGTTAATTTTATAACAAAATCGGTAATTTATTTGCGGATCGGCCGCGATTAAGCCGCTGATCGCCCCGCCTAGATCGCCATCCGGCGGTAAGTCCCAGTTGGATTTCTGAAAAGTCGCTTTTAGAATCGTTCCTTTGCCTACTTCCGAGGTTATTTCAAACTTTCCGTTACATAATTCGCTCAGTTCTTTGATAAAAGGAATCCCTAAGCCAATCTTCTTGCCCCGGTCTTTCGTTGAATAAAACGGATCTTTCGCTTTCCGGATTGTTTCCTCACTCATACCCTTTCCGTCATCTTTGAGTTCTAAGATAACTAAATCTTCCTGATCATTCTTGATTAAATTGATCTCAATATTCTTCGCCCCGGCACTGATCGAGTTATTCCCAAGGTCGAGAATATGCATCGCCAGATCCTGCATCATGATTTATCACCGAATAAACATTCATAAGCTTGCTCAGATAATTCATTTTCCGCTTCCGAAATATCCTGCAGGCGATGCGCATCGGAATTGAATAACCAGAAAATATTTTTATTATTCAACTGCGGGTTCTGTTCCTTGATTGCTTCTTGTTCGAGTTTTGAATGAACCTCCAAGCCATCATAGTCCAGATCCGAGGGAATAAACCCCAACTGGGAAGTAATCGAATTTGCTTTGTTCGCGACATGTGCTAACACGACTGTTCCTTTATTTCGCCTAATGATCTCCGCAACCTGATAGATATCCTGATCCAACGAGGTAATCAATAGTTTCTTTTCTTCTCCGATTACTTGATCATTTTGATCAAAGAAATATTCGTGCCCGAAATAATTCGGGTTATTCTCCTGATAATTCAAGTGAAGGTCTAACCAAGGTTGTAAAGCCAAAGCGTCACTAAGATCCTTAAAGTATCCCAAGATATGAACTTCTTCTTTCGATTCCATCTCAATTCCGTATAAGACTTTAATTTTATCTTTGGCTACTATATGTAAAGTTTTTAATTGTTTGGTACTGTTATGATCGGTAAGCGCAATTAAATCAAGGCCTTTCAGCCCAGCCATATTCACAATGTTGTTAACGGTCATTTCATCTTCCGCACAGGGCGATAGACCGCTATGAATATGGAGATCGTAGTACATTAGATCCCCAGCTCAACTAATTTTTTCGCAATTTCATATGCGGATAATTCCGTTTTGAGGATTGCTAAATGTGCTTCTTTTGCCTTTTCTAAGCCCTCTTCGCCCGGAATCGCTCCTTGGGCTAAAATGAGGCACGAGAATTCTTTTAAGACCGCAACCGCGACCACATTAGGATGAAACTGAACGGTAATCCAGGCTTCATCTTCCTGACCATGGCCAAGTACCCAACTCAGTAAATCGCCGATAAAACATCCTTTTATTTCCTTACTTAAGGATTCATTATCTCCGATAACCTCAAAGCCGGTCTTGGCTGCTAACTCATTTACTGTCATGTTTATCTTCCTTTCGTGATTGAATAATCCGACAATCCGCTTGCGAAGTATGTCCAAGGGTCATCTCTTCCGCCATCGCCCGACAACTTGGGAAGCCACATGCTCCGCAATCGAAACCAGGCAGCTGTTCTAAACATTTATTCACCGCTAAGAAGTGATTGACCTGATCCTGCATATTCGTCTTCTCATCGGTGTGAATACTCTTAGGCAAGCGGAAAACATCCGTGAACGCAATATCCGCAACTTTCGCTTTGGCGAAGGGTAAGAATCTTTCAATCTTGATTCTGCCGTTATAAGGATTTCCCCATAAGAATCTTCCCCCGATACAGCCATTGGGGCAAGCATATAACGCCAATAATTTAACTTCTTTCAGCCGGTCAAATTCCGCCAACTCCAACACCTGGGAAACCTTCTTTAAATCATCGACTGCTAAGATATCGTTCTCGTATCTGCCTTGGTTATAAAGATCCTGAACCGTAGACTTAATACCTTCCTTACAGATCTCGCATTCCAACTCTTCCTTATTTCGTTGTTTCTGGATTGAGGGGAAGACTGAAGCAATCGTTAAGGAATGATCGATCTCTAAATGTTGGTCCGGATTATATTGTTTGGATAACGATAATTTCGCGGCACATTCGCAAAGATTATAGATTCCTAGTTTTCCTTTGGAAGCTCCGTATTTTTTTCGTAACTTTTCCGCCATTATTTCCGCACAATCTTTAAACGGTAAGATTGCGCTCAGTAACATCGGATACTTAACTTCAATCAATTTTCGAATTGCCGGACAAGTCGCGGTGATGGCATACTTCAAGCCGGATTCACTGACATATTGCCGGGCAAACTTATATAAAGCTCCTTCAACCGGAGATAAATCTATGACTTCATCAAAACCTAATTTTTTTAACGCCATCAAAGTCTGTCGGTATTCCGCCACCGAATCTAAATCCGATAATAAAGCGGTCGGTACTAGCAAGATTTTATAATCATAGTCACTTAAGGTATCTAAGCTATCGCTGCAAGCTTTTAAACCTCTAGCCGGACAAGCCGCCAGACATTCGTCACAACCGATACATTTCTCATTATTGATATTGACTTTCCCGTTTTCCATTCGGATTGCCCCGGTCGGACACGCTCTTAAACAGCGCAGGCATTTCTGGCATGATTCGAACTGATACGAGATGACTTTTGACATATCCATTAGCTTAATAAGAATCCGACGGTAATCGTCGTCCCTTCCTTACCGGTCTTTAAGTCAAAAGAATCCGCGACTCTTTTAATATTCACTAGACCCATTCCGGCTCCGAACCCTAATTCTCTGGCTTTCTCACTGGCCGTTGACCAACCGGGCGTCATTGCCAGCGTGACATCCGGGATTCCCGGACCCACATCCGCAAATTCCAATTCTACTTTTTTATTCTCCGGTTCGATTCTGAGATACATCTTTCCCCCATCGGAGTGAATAATCATATTAATCTCACCTTCATACGAAGCTACCGCAATCCTTCTTAAGATTTCCGCAGGAATTCCGATCTGTTTCAAAGTCCCCTTGATCACACTGGAGACCATTCCGGCATTCTCATAATCATTCTTCAATACCGGATAATCGTAACTAATCATTAGAAACCCTCAAAATGACAGGTATCATAAATAATACCTGCCGCTTGATACATGGAATATTTGGTACTCATAATCTGAATCCCGTTATCCTGCGCATTATCGATCAAATCATCGGTCAATAGTTTTCCTCTGACCATAATAATTACACTGATATCTAACATCTCCGCGGTTCTTAAAGTCTGCGGATTACATAAACCTGTCACTAAAATCGTTTTTTCATTGTCATGCGAAACCATTGCCAGCACATCACTCATCAGATCTCCGGCAAAAACATATTTAAAATTTCCGCTGTCAAGTTGCGGGGTTTCATAGGGAATAAAAGCGTCTAATTGTTTCGCTAATTCCCGTAAAGTCATAATTAAGCCTTATCTGAAGCCATTAAGGAAGCGATCTCATCCATGACTTTGGCACCAATATTGGCTTTGCCATGAACTTCGCCATCGATAACGACAACCGGTGCTAAGCCGCACGCCCCTAAGCATCTGGTCGCATCTAACGAAAAGAAGCCATCCGGCGAAGTTCCGTTGACCGGAGCTTTAGTTAATTCAATGATATCATCCAGTAACGCTTGGGAGCCTTTAACATAACAAGCGGTTCCTAAGCAGACATTGATACAATGTTTGCCTCGCGGTTGCGTCGTAAATTGACTATAGAAGGTAACAACGCCATAGATCTTGGCAACCGAACTATTGGTAGCCTTCGCAATCTCATCCATCGCTTCGAACGGAATATATCCCAATTCATTCTGAACATCATGCAGCATAACAATGGCCGGACCTTTTTCGTCCTTGTGACGTTCAACTATAGCTTTTATTTGGCCTAAAGCCTGAGAATTCAACGGTTTCATTGGATTCCCTCCTTCTCTTACGGTTATTAGTATAGCATTATGCTAAATAAATCACCAGCCAAACCAGCAAAAAATTAAGCCTGAAAATAACCAATATTTACTTAACGATGCAAGAACTGAAAAGTAAATCGTATGACTTATTTAACCAGCATCTGATCGTAGTCAGTTAAGTTTAGCTTTACTAATCTGCTTGTACTTATCTCGGACTATAATCATTACTGCAATCAAAACCGCTCCTTTAGAGTCCAGATGCTCTTTAAGTACTTTATCGGCTATTCTCGGTAGATACTTTTCCCTTGAATATTCACCTCTTATGACCACAGTATCTGCCTAGTTAAGGGTCAATTAAAGTGATTATCACGATTTCATTCATGTATATGTCGTATTTTCATTCACGTAAACGGCATATTCTGACCATAAAAAATCACCGGTGTTGACCGGTGATTAGAATTATTCAATGATGATGTTATCCGTGGAAGTGATCCCGAATAATTTAAGGAACGCTCCGATCGCATCTTTATTTTCCGAAGCATTACTGATTTTAACATTCATGCGGGAATAAGTATCTTGATTCATTGAACTGCTCGCTAGACCTAAAACTTCCTTCGTCGCGGTATCCATATCCGCCTGTAAGGTGGTTAAATCTGAACCGTCATAACTTTCGATCGCTTTGAAGAAACTTTCATAGTCCGCTTTTCTGGAAGTATAAGTCTCTTCTTTAATAAAGATCGCGGCTTGGGGATAATCACTCTGACCGGTAACTTTACCATACTCTTCTTGGACATTCGCGATGATCTTGAAGGAAGAATCTTTCTTCATGATCGTACTTAATACCGGTTCAGCTACTAAGCCGGAAGAATACTTACCGGATAGTAACGCACTGGCGACATCCGCAACACTGTTGAACCAGACATAATTCTCGGTATACTTCTTATCGTCGGTAATAACTTTTAAGACTTTCTCCGGAACCGCATTCTGTCCGAAACTCGCTAAAGTCATTCCGTCTTTAAATTCGGTTTCCGTATTGGAGACCAGATATAGATTTCCCCAGGTCAGGATCCCGACTAACCGATAATCCGTCGCCTGCTTGTTAATCAAAGCACTGCCTAAATTGACCGGGGCAATAATCACATCGTATTCGCTTTCTTTCTCGGTGAAAGCGGCAGTTAGGGCATCCGTCCCATCAACGGTCGTAACCTGATCCGCATTATCTTTGATATAACCTAATAAGCCAACCGCCGGTGCGCCTTTTGGAGAAAGAACCGTCAAAGGTAAAACTTCGACTTTCTTCTGTGCACAACCGGCTAACATCAATAAAACCAATACTACGCTTAGTAGTTTCTTCATTTATCTTTTTTCCTCAATCTCTTTCTTAGCATCCTTAATAAACTGTTCAAACGGAACCGTCGTCTGTTCTTTCTGACCATAACGCCGATAAGTAACGGTGCCATCGTTAACTTCTTTATCACCGATAACGATCTCTAACGGGATCTTCTTAATCTGAGCTTCCCGGATTCGATAACCTAATTTCTCGTTTCGGTCATCGACTTTAGTGAAGATATGATTCGCTTCCAACTGTTCGGCTAATTTATGGGTGAATTCCGCATGTTTAGGTTCGACCGGAATCAACGATACCTGAATTGGTGCTAACCATAATGGGAAAGCTCCGGCATAGTGTTCGATTAATATTCCGATGAATCTTTCTACGGAGCCGTAGATAACCCGGTGTAACATAATCGGCTGTTGTTTCTCGCCCTTTTCATCGACATAGACACAATGGAACCGCTCCGGTAAATTCATATCTAACTGGATCGTTCCGCATTGCCACTCCCGGCCTAAAGAATCGGTCAGATGGAAATCCAACTTCGGACCATAGAAGGCGCCATCACCCGGATTAACCGTACAATCATGCCCTGCCAGATGACAGGCTTCCGCTAAGATTTTCTCCGAGCGATCCCAAATCTCGATCGAACCGATATATTTTTCTTCCGGTCTAGTCGATAATTCAATCCGATATTTCAGATTAAAGATTTGATAAATTCGATCCATGAAACCGATCAGCCGGATAATTTCACTTTCCAACTGGTCAGGGGTGCAGAAGATATGCGCATCATCCTGAGTAAAGGTCCGAACTCGGAATAATCCATTCAAAGCTCCGGAAGCCTCATGACGATGAACATGCCCCAGTTCACCTAATCTTAAAGGCAGATCCCGGTAAGAATGCATCGTACTGTTATAGATCAAGATTCCGCCCGGACAATTCATCGGCTTAATCGCATACTCCTTATCATCGATCTTGGAAGTATACATATTATTCTTATAGTTATTCCAATGTCCGCTGATCTCCCAAAGTTCCTTCGATAACATAATCGGAGTCGAGCAGAATTGGTAGCCTTCTTTACGATGTTCCTCGTACCAGAAGTCTTCTAACTTCTTTCTTAAAATCATCCCGTTGGGTAACCAGAACGGGAAACCCGGACCATATTCCGAGAACATGAACAGTTCTAAATCCTTACCTAATCGACGATGGTCACGTTTCTTCGCTTCTTCCAAGAAGTTTAAATATTGATCAAGATCTTCCTGGGTCTCAAAACAGATGCCATATAATCTTTGTAACATCGGATTATTCGCATCGCCCTTCCAATACGCACCAGACGCTTTGGTCAGTTTAAAATACTTTAAGAGTTTAACGCTCTCAACGTGCGGACCCCGACATAAATCCGTATAATCACCCTGGGTATAACAAGAGATGACCGTATTATCCTCATCCATGTGATTGATTAAATCTAACTTGTACGGATCATCCTTAAACATTTCCAAAGCTTCTTCCTTTGAAATTTCATGACGATAAATACGTTTACCATCTTTGGCGATCTTATGCATTTCCTTTTCGATCTTAGGGAAATCTTCCTCATTCAAAGTAACGCCGCCTAGATCCATATCATAATAAAACCCGTCGGTAATAACCGGTCCGACCCAGAACTTCGCCTGGGGATACAGATGTTTGATTGCCTGTGCCATTAAGTGAGCACAGGAATGATTCAAGGTATTCAGTTTAGGATCTTCTTTAATATTAACCATGTTTTCCTCCCTGGACATTAAAAAACGCCCTGTTATTCAAGGACGTTATGTAACGCGGTACCACCTTAATTCGTATCCGAAGATACGCTCTTAATTATCTGTTAACGCCAGCTACGGAATCGTTCGCGATTCGACTGACAAGTGGTAATTCTCAAGTTGACTGATCTCTTTCACCAATTGAGATCATCTCTGGATTCAAATCTTGAAAACCATATCTTGTGTAGGTCTTTGTATGAATATGTTTTAATCGAATTTTCCTGATTAGTCAAGTCTAACGCCTATAAAGATGTATGAATGGAACTTAAAAAGCTGGAGTACTCTGTTCCAGCTATTAATCTTTATTACTCATTTTTTCTTAGATCTGATAAACGGTTCTTCGACTTTATCGTTCAAAAGATCACTATACGCTTTTACTTTCCTGAAGGTATTCCCCATCATTTCCTGAGAACGGTAATTTCTTAGTTTATCTAGGTCAAAAGAAACGTAATATAAATTCTCGCTTGATTCATCGCCCAATAATAAGGTGTTATCTAGACAATTACCTTCCTTATCCCAACAGATTGGACTGTAGGCACAACTGTTTCCTTTATTCTTCCCGTTAGGATTCGCCATTACAACCCCAACCATATTCTCATAGGCTCTGGTCGCTAAAGCTTCCAGTCTAGGTTTCATACTTTCACAGTCATTAGGTACTAGAATAATCTCCGCCCCTTTCAGCATCAACTCTCTAGCACTTTCGGGATATTCCCGGTCATAACAGATCATGATACCTAATTTAACTCCTAAAAAAGAAGCCACATAAAATTCATCGCCGCTCTCTAGACAAGCCTCATCCCCAAAATCACAGGTATGCACCTTGGAATATTTAAGAATAATCTGGCCTTCGTCATCGATTAAGTAAGCGGAATTCTGCGGTTTTTCTTTGCCCTTAGTAATCGCGGTAGCGACTAAACCGATGCGGTACTGAATCGCCAGTAAACCTAATTTTTCTAAGATCTCACTATCATCGTCAATGGCTTCTTCGTTGGTGAATGGTAGCTGATAGCCGGTGATGAAGGCTTCCGGCAGTAATAATAGATCCGCTTTTTCCTCGCTGGCTTGTTTCATCCGTCGTTCGATAATTTCTAGATTCTTATCGATCTTACGATCATAAGATTGTTGCTGGAGAACCGCAATCTTAAAATTCATGTTGGTAAACTAACTTCCCGTCTTTATAGGTTTGAAGTACTTTAATATCTCTTAAATTCTTCTTATCTATTTCTAATGGATTCTGATCTAAAATAACCAAATCCGCTTTCTTTCCTTTGACTAAGGAACCTTTAGTATTCTCTTCACGATATTGATAAGCCGCATTGATGGTAATGGCCTTCAAAGCTTCTTTAATCGAAACTATTTCATCTTCGCCTAAGATAATTCCCTTCTTGGTAATTCGATTAGTCGCACACCAAAGGGTCTCTAACATATCCGGTTTAATTACCGGCGAATCTTGATGGAAAGTAAAGAGGATGTTTTCTTTTAAAGCACTGTTGGCCGGAGAAATCTGACTCGCTCTAGCAAGTCCGAAATTCTCAATGTGAATATCGCCCCAGTCATAGACGTGCGCAATAAAGAAGGACGGAATAAACCCTAAATGTTTAACTTCCGGCAATTGATCGATTCCCAATAACTGGCCGTGAATAATTACCGGGCGTAATTCTTTCAATTCTTCGGGTCGGTTAACTTCCTTAGCCATACTCAATAATTGCTGGGCAGCCCGATCCTCGTTACAATGGGCCAATAATTGTTGATGGTCGTTTAATGCTTTAGTCACTGCTGCGGTGACTTCCGCATCACTCATGGAAGAAATTCCATAGTCATTGCTATTTAGATACGGAGTGCGCATCCAGGCGGTTCGGCCTTGGGGACTGCCATCCAGAATTATCTTATAGCCGCCTAAGCGGAAATGTTGGTGATATGACTTATTAAGCGGAAAACTACTGGTGAAAAGATCGGCATCGTTGATCTGGGGATAACCTACCACATCCAACCTAAAAGAATCGTTATGCAATAATAGCTGATACATTGGAACCATCGCCCCAACCATCATGCCTTCCTGAACGGTGGTAATCCCATAGGATGCGTAAGCTTCGAACGCTTTTTTATATGATCTCAATAAAGTATTCGCATCCGATAACGGTACTCTTTTAACCGCTTCGATATATGCGTTCTCTTCTTCATAACCATCCTGATCGGTTCCCTGCAGATTTAGTTTCTCCAAAGCCAACGAATTAAACACTCCGAAGTGTCCGGACTGATGCTGGAGAATGACCGGATTATCCGGAAAGATCTGATCTAAGAATTCCTTGGTCGGATGTTTCTTTTCTTTTAAGCGGTTATGATCATAACTATTCGCGATTAACCATTGCCCGGCTGCTAAATCCGAATCTTTCGCGAAAGAAAGCAAGGTCTCTTTAATCTTTGAATAAGACTTCGCGGCTTCTAAGTTTGCCTGGGTAAAAGTGCCGGCATAGGAAGAAAGATGACTATGCGCATCGATAAATCCCGGTAAGATCGTTTTTCCTTCCAGATCGATCTTCTGATCGTAATTTTGGTTCAGTAATTCTTCGCTATAACCGACCGCATAAATCTTATCTTCGTCCACCAATAAAGCCTGGGCAATCAAATCATCGTCCATGGTTACTACCTTGGCATTATAGAATAAAGTCTTCATGACCTTACCTCCTATCGCTTCCATTCTAGCATGTTCTTTTTAGTTATTGAATTGGGTTCTTATATAGTACAATTAGATTAGAAATACGGGGAACCATTATGTTCGATAACAGCTTTAGTATAATGTTTACCATCGTGCCAATCATAATCGGTTGTGTTTTTGTCTTCATGCTGGTTTACTTTATCAGTCCTAAATTCCGGGGCAAGATCATGAGTCGACAGATTAAAGCAACCAAGCATATGATGGATTATTCCAAAGATGACTTAGCTTCGATCGGTAAAACCGCCGGTGATGTCGGGATTAAGACGGCTCACGAAGTTCTCAAAGGAAACGAAGAAACTTTAAAAGATCTAGCAACGACTTCCGCCAAGATTAATAAAGAAGGCGTTGAGATTACCGCGAAAGCAATCAAGGATGGTCTTACTAAGGAAGATACGATTTATTGCAAGTACTGCGGATATCCAATCGATAAAGACTCGAAGTTCTGTAAACACTGCGGTAAAGAACAGTAATTATTTTATGCGTGAGGGTTTGGTAACAATCTGAACTTCCGCTTTTTCATCGGGGTAAGTAATTGTTTTATGAGCGGAAAAATCAGGTACCCTCGCCAACATCTCTTTGGCTAAAGTGATTGTTTGCGTGATTTGGGCCTGGTCCTGGTGCCCATCCAAATGACCATAGAAACTGCGATAATCTTTTGCCAATCGGTTTAACTTTTCGGCTGAAGGCAACCATTGTTTAATCGTCGTACAACCCGGTAGCTGCATCCATAAACAAGGATTAACTTCATCGCCGGTAAACATTAATTTATTCTGATCATCGATCAAAGCAATTGAACCTTTTGTATGCCCAGGAACTTCCAAATAACGAATTGTCCGATCTCCCAACTCAAAGGTTTGACCTTCGGCTAAAATCTTTGCTTTAGCTTTGTATGCTTTAGGACTAGCTTCTTTATGCTTACTGGCTTTTTTCATTATTCCGGCCGCGAAATTACTGCTTAATATTCTATAGATGGGTTTAAGATCTTTTCCGTTAATCCAGTATTCCGGGAAGTTATTTCTCCCGCCGGTATGATCGCAATGACCATGCGTCATCACTACTTCTAAAGGTAAAGCGGTGATCTCTTTGATGGCTTCTCCCAAATCTCCGATCCCAATCCCCGTATCGATCAATAAGGCCTTTTTACTGCCAACAATTAAATAACAGTTCACTAAATTCTCTTCCGAAATCCGATACACCTTATCATCCAACTCAAAGATCTGATGAATCTGGTCTTTGGCGGTAAATAGTTCTTTTTCCATAACCTACCTCGCTATGAGAAATCATAACATCTAATTTGGTCTCAATTTAAAATATTCCTGAAATATACAGGGTTTTATGTTATATTTATTTCAGAAGGAAACTATATGAATAAGAAACGTGGATTCAATCTTTTGGAACTTATCATCGTTATCGCAATAATTGCGATTATTTGCTGATTATTATTCCCCTTTCCGGCGGTTTTATTAACAGTGCGACGGATACCGCTTGCAAGGCTGATGAAAAACAGATTTTAACCGTCGTTAAAGCTAAATATCTCTTGAACAGTGTCAATGGTCAAACCGATCCTATCGATTCGGCGAAAAGTACTTTAACGGATGAAGGCTATACCTATTCTACTGATGGTAATAGTATTCTCATTACCGATACCTGTCCCGGTAAAGGAACTTATACTTTAACCTACGATTCAGGTTATAAACTTTCCTGTTCGATTCATGGTTCCTTGGACGAATCGAGCGTGGAAGTATCTTCCATACTAAAAATCTTCGCCGGTTATCTAAATACCGATGAAACTTTGAACGATATTCTCTTTAATAAAAGTACCGGTTATTTCCGAGCCAGTTTCTATACCAATTCCCGGACGCATAAATCGATTGATTCGACCGCCCCTAGTTCGATCGGCTCGCAGACCACAACTTTCCGCAAAATGATAACCAACGAACTCAAAGAAATCGGGTTAGATCTGAGTAATGAGTGTTGGCGGATCGAAAGAGGAAAAACTTATCCGGATCTAAAGATCTATATGACCGATACCGATATTACTACGCTGACCCCGGGAACCGTCCTTTCCGATGTTGCCGTTTACGACACCACAACAAAAACGATTACCTATGAAAAAGTGAACGTCGGATTAGATCCTAATGCCGGTACCTATAACATTTTAAACAGTACCCGCAATAATTAAACATTACCTAAACAAACGCGTGAGAGATATTCTTCCGCGTTTTTCTTAGCTCGTAAAAGATCCTCATAATCCGTGGGAGGTAATTTACACTTATATCGCGGAAAATAACGGGTCAGATGTAAAGGCATCTGCGGATTTAGACTTGCAATCCAGGCAGACATACTTCGAATTTCCGCTGGCGAATCATTCTTCCCGGGGACTAATAAAGTCGTTAATTCAACATGTGTTTTAAGATATGCTTGCTGAATAAAATTCTTCGTCATCGCTAAATCACCGCCAATGTATTTAAAGTATTCGGCGCTGAATCCTTTTAAGTCAATATTCATCGCGTCGATGTAAGGCAAAATCTGTTTTATCACTTCATCCGTAAAACAGCCATTGGTAACCAAGACGGTTTTTAATTTCTGTTCCTTAGCCAACTTTGCGGTATCTCTGACATATTCATAACCGACTAAAGGTTCATTGTAGGTAAAAGCGATCCCAATATTCCCTGAACTTTTTAAGTCCAGCGCCTTAGTAACTAATTGTTGGGGCGAAAGACGATAAGCTCCTTTTTCCAAATCGACTTTGGAAATTTCGTGATTCTGACAGAAGGGACAGGCTAAGTTACAACCATAACTACCTACCGAAAGAATTAAACTGCCCGGATAGAAATAAGCCAAAGGTTTTTTCTCAATCGGATCTAAAGCTAAGGAAGTAACTAAACCGTAATTATTCGCGACAATCCTGCCATCAGAATTCTCCCTAGCCAAACAATAACCCTTCTGACCTAAAGTTAATTCACAATGGCGAAAACAAGCTGGACATTTCATAAATGTCTTACCACTTCAAAACGCTGGTAAGAACAGTCTTCATCCAGATCTAAACCAGCCTTCTGTTTAGCGATATTAACCTGCTGTTCAATGGTGTCTACGCCCTCAAGATTGGGCAACAACAATCCTCTACGCAATCCTTTACTCACAATGACCCCATAACGTTTAACATCTAAACTACTAGGATCGGGAATAGTTTCCGGTTTGCCTAAAACATCGACACTGATTTCCAAGGAAGTCAATTCATTCACCGTGACCGGATTAAACCGCGGATCTTGAGTACTGGCGGATATCGCATTGTGAATTATCTCCAACGCCAGATTGCTCTTGGTTGCCTCGATGGTACCGATGCAACCTCGCAATTGACCATTGGCATGTAACGAGACAAAACAACCAGCCCGAGTGTTAAACATTTCTGCCGGCAGATCATTATTTGGTTTGATAACCATCCCGGTCTTGATGTAAGTTTCTATACTTAAGCGGGCTAAGCGGACATACGCATCTTCTCTATTAAGCCGATTCTGATATTCGTTATTCTGCCTAACCAATTCGCCGGAATAGAAATCACGGTTGATATCCTCCTTGCCAGCCGTGAATGTCACGACGCCATAACCGACCCCAAAGGTCGCTTCATGACTTAAGAAATCCGCTTTGACCTTTCGGCCATTGAAAGCGCCAGCCATGATTGTAAAGCTTTTATGACCGCAAACTTCCGCTTGGGTCAATTCTTCTTCCGAGAAGGAAAACAATTTATTGAATTCGGCTTTACTCATGATCGACATTATTCTTTGGTCATATTGAGGACCGCATTCTTTATAACCATAAGGACCGCTTGTAAGCTGACAATGCGATAAATCACCGGACGCGATATAAACTGCCTTCCGTTTCAACTTCTCGCAAGCTTGTTCAATCAACATGCCCAGTCGGTAATGCTGAATTTCACTCAGGCCGGAAATTCCTAAATGAATAACCTTATATTTCTTTAATTCCTGATTCAGAAAATAAATGGGGACTAAAGTTCCGTGATCGCTTGAGATATCGGGATCCTGCCTACCGGCAATCCCGCCGGGAAAGTTTTCTTTTTCCGCCAAACTAACAATCTGACTCAATAAATCTTCATCCGTTTCTAGGGTAAACTGATCTTGCGGATCCCGGAAACGAACTAAAGAGCCGGATAATTTCGGAGAATCTGAGAAAGCTAAATAATCTTCGTAGCTCAAAGCATGCGGCGAAGAAATAATAATCGTTTCCGGTTGATAGGAAGCCACAAACTTCATCGCTGAAACATAAGCCTTTGTCGTCTCACTGATCTTTTTTTCTTCCCCCTTACCGATATTAGGAATAATAATCGGGGGATGGGGTACCATTATCGCGGCAATTATTGCCATAAGCCTCACCTCTAGCCCTATTATAGTCTAGTTTAGCTGCTTATTAATTAAATATCTTACGATAGATATCTTGGCCATAAGCGGTTGTTTCGGGTTTACCTTGGACAATTTTAAAGGATCGGGAACCGTTTTGGTTCCGTTGCGCTTTCAAATATAAAGTTGTCTGATCATTTAAGAAGGCGGAGACATAAGTATATTGATGGGAAACCGCAAAAACTTCGGCCCCTTGTTCAATTAAAGCTTTTGTCAATTCATAAGCGATCTTAGAACCTTCCCTTTCGTTCGTATTTGAGAATGATTCGTTCATCAGAATTAAAGAAACTTGATTCAGATGATTGACAATCGCATTCATCCTAGCCAACTCTTCATCTAGCTTCCCGCTTTTCATCTTATCGTCTTCTTCTTTTTTAAAGTGGGTATAGACTCCGTTCCTTAGCGGTTAATAATTCTGATTGCCGGCCACAAACATGCCAGCCTGTGCCATTAATTGAGCTTGACCGATACTTCTTAAAAAGGTTGACTTACCGCCCTGATTCATCCGGTGATCAAATACAGTTTTTTATCGGAACTGTCTAGTTCATTCCCAATCACTTTTTCATTCTTAATCAAAGATAAGCTGATATCGTAAAGGCCTTGGAATTTTCTCGAATCGGAAATTTGAGGATAGCAGACTGGTAGTTGTAACTGTATCAGCTTTCTTTGTAAGTTATAACACCCTAAATAAAACGCTAACTGATTCTCTAGTTGCGTGAAAAAGTCTTCCAGATGAAGTGCGGATTGAGCTAGCGCATTCGCTACTTCATTGATTGCCCGATCTTCCCTTTTCCCCAGGTCTTCTAGTCCCCTCTCATCTTTAGACCCAATCTGTCCATAGGGTGCGAAGCGCCAATGTCGTTTAAAACCGGACGCTTCTTTCTTCCTGAGACAATAATTAATGCCCTGGTTATAATTCCCCAGTTTCGCGCTGATAATCATCCCGTCTTTCAATTGAAGTTCATTTAACTCTTTTTGTAACTCACTTAAATACTCAGCGGATAATTCTTTCTCCCATTCGTTAAATAAATTTTGGAACTTTCGGCGTGAAAGTATTTCCTATTCTGATCCGCGACCTTTCTTAACTTTTTTAAGTCTCGGTATAAATTAACAATAATTCCCGGGCACTCGAAAAGACCGAGGTCAGATAGCGGGTATCCGTAAACCAACTCCAGGTCTTTCGTTTAAGCTCAAACGCTTCTTCGATGATATCATACAGTTGAAGAATAACTGTCGGGTTTCCTATAACATCTTTTAAGGTTGTTTGACGATATAAGATATCTTCTTCCTTAGTCAAAGGATCCGTTAAAACCTGTTGCACTACTTCTCGGATCTTTTTGTTTCCGTCACTCATCGCCGCAAATATGGGGTTCAACTCAAGATCGTTGATTAAATCATTGGCGCCGAATAAGATTTCAGAAGGTTTATACTCTCTGTTGCTGAATAATAACCGTACTTTCATTTCTTTAACCTCTTAACGATCTGTTGATAGCTTAGACCATATTTCTTCGCCAGTGATAAGGCGTATGCCAGACCATCCGGCGGACGCCGTTCAATCTTATAGGTCCGGTGGTTCTGATCATCGCCGATGACACTCATCATACTAACGGTATTTTCGTTATAAGTTGCTAACTCATCTAAAAAAGTCACAATGACTCCAGTAACACCGGAAGCGGTCAACTTATCCATCATAATTTTTCCTAAAGATAACGCATCTTCCAAAGTCGTAGACGCAAAAATCTCATTGATTACAATCACACTTTTACCGGTTACTTTACTCAACAACCCTCATAATCTAATTAGATCATCCTGCAATTTACCATTAAGCGAGTTGAGATTTTCCTCTTTACTGAAGTGGGTATAAACGCCATCGCATAGTGCTAATTGCGCTTGCGTTCCCGGAACGCTTAAACCTAAACTTGCCTAATAATTAACCTGACCGAAATAACGGGCAAAAGTTGTTTTACCACCCTGATTAGGTCCGGTCACAACCAAAAGCCTTTCTTTGTCATGTAACTCCCAGTTATTAGTTACAACTTTATTGCCGATATTTAAAGCCAACGCGAGATCGAAACCATTCAAATCATAAAAGTCTTTTTCTTTCTCATTCATTACCGGATAGTTAAAACTCAGTCCCTGTTGCTGTAACGGTTCGAGAAATTGCTGCCAAGAGAAATAAAATGGAAGTTCTTGGATAAATCTAATGATTTTAGGGTCGAAGAAACCAACATGGTTCTGACAAAAGATTTCGATCTGCCTAAAGGTCTCAGGATATAACTTACTTACTAGCTCTAACACCATCGCTTCAACATGCTGGGCATAGGGATCTTCGGAAAAATGATTTCGGTAATCTTTAACTTCTCCTTGCCTAAACTTCTCAAATGATTTCAAAATCTCGCTAGAATAATCGGCTTCCGAATTATACTTGCGTACTTTAATTTTGGTCCCGCTTATCAACATGCAGTAAGATACTTTAGATCGTTCCGTGTTTAAATCCTTAAGTTGTTTCTCTAAGGATAAAAAATCCTTCCCCGAAGTATATTGATTAAGATAAAGGATAAATTCTTTCAAACCTGTTGACGCTAACGAAATGTTTAAAACCTGTTGTTGTAATCTATTGATTGCCCGACAATAACGATCCGCATAATCAATCATGCGTCCTTTGGTCAAATAATCATTCTCAAAATCATCGGGCTTGCTTAAGCCTTTCTCGATCTTTTTTTGGTACTCAACCAATAAATCTGGGAAAAGAATTACTCAAACGGTTCTTTGTTCTGAGGCAAATCGAGATCTTTAAAAACTTCCTGGCGATAATTAATCGTCTGATAATCTTTTAACGGGGTATAAAAATAACTATTCAGCGAATATTCTTTATTAAGATTAAAAATTTTATTAAGGACCTGATCAAGGTTCAGATCTTTGAAACAATCCGGTTCGTTTTGATTGAGAGAAATTTCTTCAGCAGTTTCATCTGGGAAAAGAATACTGTTAAACATTTTGCCCTCCAACTTTTCAGAAGTCGTCAGCACCGTTGCGGTTTATTGATCATAGGCAGTACTTCTTTCCCTACTTTGATTAAAACCCACTTAAGCTTGAGCCGGATTACCGGTATACAACTGATAATAACGGCCTTTCTTTTCAATCAATTCATCATGCGAACCTCTTTCGATGATTCTGCCATTTTCTAAAACCATGATACAGTCAGAATTACGGACGGTGCTTAAACGGTGAGCGATCACAAAAGTCGTTCGGCCTTTCATTAGTTTATCCATCCCCTGCTGAACTAATGCTTCGGTACGGGTATCGATCGAACTGGTTGCTTCATCTAAGATTAAGACTGGCGGATCCGCAATTGCCGCTCTCGCAATCGCCAATAACTGTCTTTGACCCTGAGAAAGATTGGCCCCATCACCTTCCAGCATCGTATCGTATCCTTGCGGCAGATGTTCGATGAAGGTATCGGCATTCGCTAATTTCGCTGCTTCTTTAACTTCTTGGTCACTGGCGTTGAGATTGCCATAACGGATATTTTCTTTAACCGTCGCGGTGAATAAGTGGGTCTCTTGTAAAACGATGCCCAAGGAATGTCTTAAATCGGACTTCTTAATCTTATTGATATTAATCCCGTCATAACGGATCTTACCATCCTGAATATCGTAGAAGCGATTGATCAGATTAGTGATTGTCGTCTTACCGGCACCGGTACTACCGACAAAGGCGATCTTTTGCCCCGGAGTCGCAAACAAATCAATATTATGCAGTACTAATTTATTCGGGTCATAACCAAAATCGACATCATGGAACACGACATCGCCTTTTAATTCGACATAATCCGTTAAGCCGGTATCTTTATGATAATGTTTCCAAGCCCAAAGACCGGTATGTTTATCCGTCTCGACTAACTTACCATCAGCTATTTCGGCATTGACTAAAGTAACATAACCATCATCGACTTCCGGTTTTTCGTCCAGTAACGCAAAGATTCGCTGCGCCCCGGCTAAACCCATCAGAACACTGTTAAGCTGCATCGAGATTTGATTGATCGGTTGGGAGAAAGATTTATTGAAAGACAGGAAGCTCGCTAAAGAACCAAGGGTAAACCCTCCGATCCCTTTGATGGCCAAGATTCCGCCGACAATAGCACAGAGGACATAAGAAATATTCCCCAACTGCGCGTTAATCGGCATTAAGATATTCGCGAATTTATTCGCATTGTTAGCACTGTTGAATAAACTATCATTAAGATTGCGGAATTCATTTAACGAAGTATTCTCATGGCAGAAGGTCTTAACGACTTTCTGACCGTTCATCATTTCCTCAATATAAGCATTGACCTGTCCTAAGTCTTTCTGTTGGAAGATGTAGTATTTTCCCGATTGGCCAGAGATCTTCTTAGTGGAGAATAACATCAATCCGACCATCAACAAGGTTACTAAAGTCAAAATCCAACTAAGAATAAACATGTTGATTAGAACTGTTACGATCGTAATTGAACTGGAGATAAACTGAGGAATACTCTGGGAAATCATCTGTCTTAAAGTATCGATATCGTTAGTATAAAGCGACATGATATCGCCATGGGCGTGCGTATCGAAATACTTGACGGGAAGTTTCTCCATCTTCGAAAACATCTCGGTACGGATATGTAACAAAGTTCCTTGGGAAACATTGATCATCAGGCGTTGCTGTAGCCAAGCGGCTAAAACACCGATCCCGTAGAAGATTGCGACTTTTCCGATTGCCCCAGCCAGAGGTGAAAAGTCCGGATTACTCTGCCCTAATAAAGGCAAGATATAACTATCAATCAAGGTCTTGGTAAATAAGGTTCCTTGCACACTGGCCATAACCCCGGCAATAATCGCCAAGACAACGACAATGACTTGCCACTTATAATCCTTAAAAACATAATACATGATTCGTTTAAATAACTGGCCTGGATGTGCCACTTTAACTCTCGGACCGCGGCCATGTCCGCCCGGTCCCTTCATCGTCATCGGTTTATTCGCCATTAGTTATCGCCCCTTTCATCAAAGTCGCCATTACCACTGGTCTGAGATTCATATACCGACGCATATATTTCGTTATTCTTCAATAACGTTTCATGTGTCCCGATCCCGTTAACTTTTCCATCGTCCAAAACTAAGATCTGATCGGCCTTCTCTACCGAACTTATTCTTTGGGCAATAATAACTTTCGTCATGTTAGGTAATTCCGTGGTTAAATTATTCCGAATCTTCGCTTCCGTAGCCGTATCGACCGCACTGGTCGAATCATCGAGAATTAGGATCGCCGGTTTCTTCAGTAAAGCTCTAGCGATACATAATCGCTGTTTCTGTCCGCCAGAGACATTCGTTCCCCCTTGTTCGATATGTGTGTTGTAGCCATCGGGGAAACTAGTAATAAAATCATCAGCTTGAGCAAGTTTCGCCGCTTGTTGACATTGTTGCGCAGTTGCCTTTTCATCACCCCAACGTAAATTATCGTAGATGGAACCGGAGAATAATTCATTCTTCTGTAAAACCATCGCAACCTTATTTCGTAATACTTCCAAAGAATATTCTCGGACATCGTGTCCGCCAACCAAGACCTTGCCATTATTGACATCGTACAAACGGCTGATCAAAGTAACTAAGGAAGTTTTACCGGAACCGGTCGCCCCGATGATACCTAAAGTATCTCCGGAATTGACCTTGAAATTAATATTCGTCAAAACGTTACTCTTGGCATCTTTGCCATATTGGAAATCAACATTTTGAAATTCGATTGCGCCATCCGGAACTTCCATGATCGGATTTTCAGGATCGCATAAATCACTCTTCTCTTCCAAAACATCCGCGACCCGTCTAGCTGAGGCCGAACTCATCGTAACCATGACGAAGATCATTCCCAGCATCATTAAACTGGACATGATCGTCATGCAATAAGTTAATAAAGACATTAATTGACCCGTTGTCAAAGTGCTGGAGACAATCATCTGTGCCCCCAACCAACTGATTACTAAGATACAGACATAGATCGTACCTTGCATTATCGGGGTAGTTAAGGTCGTTAATTTTTCGGCCTTCAAGAATAAATTATAAATATTCTCTGCTGCTTTATGAAACCGTTTCTGTTCGTAATCTTCTCGAACATAAGCCTTAACAACCCTGATGGCGGAAACATTCTCCTGAACAGATTCGTTTAGATCGTCATACTTCTGGAAAACAGCTTTAAAACTCTTGGTTGCTTTAACCATGACAAAAGATAAAGTAATCGCCAAGAACACGACCGCAATCAGATAAACATTCGAAAGTTCCGGCGAAATCTTATAAGCCATAATCATCGCCACGATTAAACTGGCCGGTGCTCGGACAAACATTCTCAGGATCATCTGATAGGCCATCTGTAAGTTCGAAACATCGGTGGTTAATCTAGTAACCAATCCGGCGGTCGAATACTTATCGATATTCGCAAATGAGAAAGTCTGAATATTCGTAAACATCGCATCTCTTAGATTTCGCGCGAATCCGGTCGAAGCTTTCGCACCGAATTTACCACCCATGAAACCGGAAAATAAACTGAACGCCGCGACTAATAGCATCCAACCCGCAATGTAATAAATGTGGTTAATATTTCCTTTCTGAACGCCATCATCGATAATCGACGCCATCAATAAGGGAATAATCGTTTCGCATATTACTTCCAGTACCATGAAAATCGGGGTGGCGATACTGGCACCTTTATATTGTTTAACTTGTTTTCCTAAAGTTTTAATCATTATTAATTTCCTTTCTGATATTACTTAAGATTACCTTCAATTGCGCTTTCAATTCCGTCTGTTGTTGCTCGGACAAACCTTTCATCAGAACTTCATCCTGTCCTTCGATGATCTGCCGAATTTTAGTCGCCAGCTGATCACCTTTAGTTGAAAGTTTAATCGTTTTGCACCGACGATCATTTTCATCATCGGTAATTACGATCATCTCTTTCTTCGCCATTCGTTGAAGAAGGCCGGTGATTGTCGGTTTACTTAGATGGAAGTTTTTACTTAATTTATTCGGAGTTATCTCTTCATTACGATGATTGGCCAGATAACCGACCAAGATTCCTTGAACCATCGTCAATCCGGCTTTTTCGTTCGCCTTATCAATGATGCAACGCATTTTTACATCGATCATATGAATCAGAACTCCGACATTCTCATTTTTAGTTAGCACGCTAATCATTATAGTCATTCTCCTTCCCTTGTCAATACGGGTGTAATTGGCTAAAGGTACTCAATTTTCAATGAAAGTTCCTCTTCAGTGAAAGTTCCTGTTTTGAAAGGGTAATTTGAAGGGGTCGGGCTACCATTATTTGAAAAATGTGGTAATCTAGGTAG
>JAEZBR010000051.1 GCA_023426935.1 Bacillota bacterium
AAGGAAGACTTATCCAATAAACCTTCACCGGTAAAAATATAATCGGTATCTTTTAATTCTGCCGTAAAATTACTTAGTCTTAATACTTCCTGTATTCCGGAAACGATCTTTGTTTCAGGATAAAAGGCCATGATCCCGCCGGCTAGTCCGCCCGCGGCACCAGCTCCCCTTTTAGTTATAATTTTTTGCGGGAAGAAACCCGCGAAGTTCTTTAGACCTTGATCAAGGTATTCCACTTCTTTAGGACTGGCACCTTTCTGAGGTCCATAGATATAAGCCGCTCCGTTTAACCCGTCAAAAGGATTATTTACATCACTCAATAAGGTTATCGGCGGTAATTCAATTAAATTAGTTGCCTTTATTTCTTTAATTTCCTTTAAAGTCTTCCCGGTCGGGATAAACTTTCGCTTTTTAGAATCATAGAATTCTAAGCCCAAAGCCGCTAAAGCACCGGCCCCGCCATCCGTCGTGGCACTGCCACCTAAACCTAGATAGATCTTGGAATATTTATTTCCGATGTTTTTTAATAATAATCCTAGGCCATAGGTCGAAGCGTTAAGCGGATCGAGTTTATCTTTCATTAAAGGTAATCCGATAACTAAACTGCTTTCCAGGTATAAGGCGTCATCCATTACGCCATAATAACTGTTTATCTCTTCTCCTTTAGGATTTAAAACTTTACAATTTTTCCGCCTTGCTTGTTCTAATCTGATCAAAGCCTCCAAAGTTCCCTCTCCGCCATCACCTAAAGGAAATAATTTAACTTCCGAAGTCGGAAAATATTTCAAGATTTCTTTTTCAACAATCTTTCCTGCCTCATAGGAGCTCATACTTCCTTTGAAGGAGTCTAAAGCGACGATAAATTTCATGGGGTTCCTTTCGTTTGATTATGCAAGCACTAGATTATTAGAACCAATTACATTTTAGGCAAAATGCCGACTAACTTCAATCTGGTTATCTAATATTGTTGACAAGTGATTTCATGCCGCTTATAATATGTAGCGTGCTACAGTAAAGGAGTCACACTATGCAAACCCATATCGGTTATTTGATTAAAGCAATTAACGACAAGATTAAAGTTAATGCGGACGCAGATCTAGTCAGCCATAACTTAACGATGGCTCAGAGTCGCGTCTTAGTTTATCTATTACACAAGGATGGTAAAGCGACCCAGAAACAAATTGAAGATTATTTGGAAGTTTCGCATCCGACGGTAGTCGGAATCGTTTCCAGAATGGAAAAAAACGGATTTCTAACGAATATGGTCGATCCCCAAGATCACCGCAATCGGATCATCGAGCTTACCAAATATGCCTATACCACCGGCAAGGATATGGATAAAGTGGTTGGTAAAATGGAAAAAGATTTACTATCACCGCTTAATGAAACTCAAATCAAAGAGTTGACTAAATTGCTGGAATTAATCTACCAGAAAGTAAAGTAATTTTTTTGCCCATATCTGTAGCGTGCTACATTATTAAAGGAGAAACTCATGATTAAAACGCTGTCTAAAAGTTTAAGGGAAAACACGAAATCTTCAATCTTCACCATCGTATTATCGGTGTTTGAAGTGGTCTTTGAGATTGTTATCCCGTTATGTATGTCTGATTTGATTGATTTCGGAATCAATCTTGGAAGTATGAGTGAAGTTTGGAAATATGGTATTGCTCTATTAGTCTTTGCACTATTGCAACTTCTTACCGGCGTTTTATCCGCTCATTTAGGAGCGAAAGCCTCGGTTGGCTTTGCGGGTAATCTACGTCAGGATATGTATAACAATGTCCAGACTTTCGCTTTCAGTAATATCGATAAATTCTCAACTTCATCAATCGTTACCCGTTTAACGACCGATGTTACGAATATTCAGAACGCTTACCAGATGTTAATTAGAATGGCAATTCGAGGGCCGGTCATGATGATCTTCTCAATCATCGTTTCCTTCAGTATCAATAAGGAAATCTCTTTAGTTTTCTTAGCCGCGATTCCAGTCTTAGCAATCGCTTTATATTTCATTATTCGCGCGGTTAATCCGATCTTCAAACAGGTATTCAAAACCTACGATGAATTGAATAATGTCGTACAGGAAAACGTTAAAGGTATGAGAGTGGTTAAATCTTTCAACCAAGAAAATTATGAAGTCCAAAAATTCAACGGGATCTCTAAACGAATCTATGAAGGTTTCGCAAAAGGTGAACGTTTGATTGCCTATAACTCTCCTTTGATGCAAGCCTGTATGTATGCTTGTATGATCTTGATTTCTTGGCTAGGAGCGAAAGCAATCGTCGCCTCCGGTAATAATGCGGCTTTGGGGTTAACGACTGGCGAACTAACTGCCTTGATTACTTATGCGATGCAGATCCTGACTAGCTTAATGATGCTATCAATGGTCTTCGCCATGATTACTATCTCCGCTTCTTCCGCTAACCGAATCGCTGAATTACTCCAGGAAAAGACGAGTATTTCCAATCCTGAAGATCCGCTCAGAGAAGTTAAGGATGGCAGGATCGAATATAACTTAGTCGATTTCGCCTATTCTAATTAGGCCGAAAAGAAAGTTCTGGATGATATCAATCTAGTTATCCCTTCCGGTTCCACGGTGGGAATAATCGGCTCCACCGGTTCTTCAAAGTCATCGCTGGTTCAATTAATTCCGCGCCTATATGATGTAACGAGTGGTCAAGTGAAAGTCGGAGGCGTAGATGTTAAGAAATATGATTTAAAGACGCTTAGAGACAGTGTAGCGATGGTTTTGCAGAAGAATGAATTATTCTCCGGAACAATTAAAGAAAACCTACGCTGGGGTAATGAGGAAGCGAGTGATGAACAAATCATTAAAGCTTGTAAAATGGCTTGCGCCGATGATTTTATAAAAAGTTTTCCTGAAGGTTACGATACGCATATCGAACAAGGCGGCACTAATGTCTCCGGTTGTCAGAAACAAAGATTATGTATCGCCCGCGCCTTATTAAAGAATCCTAAGATATTGATTCTTGATGATTCCACCAGTGCGGTCGATACGAAAACCGATGCGTTGATTCAACAGGAGATGGCTAAATATATTCCCAGTACCACTAAAATTGTGATCTCGCAGCGAATCAGTTCAATTCAGAATGCGGATCAAATTATCGTGATGGATGAAGGAATGATTTCCGCCCAAGGAACCCATGAAGAATTATTGAAAAACAGCAAGATTTATCAGGAAGTTTATACTTCTCAGCAGAAAGGAGCGAAATAACATGAAGAACACGAAACGTTTTGATTCAAAAACAATTAATCTATCAGTAAACAATCGTGGTGTTGACAAATAGAAGGATGATACAATTAGTGTTGCCAAATATAGAAACACTTGAGCTGTCATTCGGCTCTATGTTTGGCGACATTCCCTGTCGGATGGC
>JAEZBR010000062.1 GCA_023426935.1 Bacillota bacterium
TTTAATCTCTGTTTCCCAATCCACTGAATGTTTATTTACTGTCATAGCGTATAGTTCTCCTTAACAGTTATCCTAGCCTTTTATTATCTTTTTTCGTAGATGGGTAACGCTTGACGCTTACGATGGGACTAAGATTCCGCAGTTTGGCTTAGGTGTCTTTATGATTCCGGAAGGTAAAGAAACCTATGATGCGGTATTACAGGCCTTGAAACTGGGAATCCGTCACATCGATACCGCCCATGCATACCAGAATGAACGCTCGGTCGGGAAAGCAATCAAGGACTCAGGTATAAACCGTAACGAGATCTGGATCACCAGTAAATTATGGCCGACCGAATATGGTGAAGGAAAAACTTTGGCCGCAATCGATAAGATGTTGAAAAGATTGGACACGGATTATATTGATCTATTGTTACTGCATCAACCAGTAGGGGACTATATGGGAGCTTACAAAGACATGGAAAAGGCGGTTGCGATGAAGAAAGTACGTTCAATCGGTCTATCAAACTTCGAATCCGCGAGATTGGAAGAAGTATTCAACAATTCTTCGATTAAACCATCAGCTTTACAGGTCGAGTGTCATCCTTATTGGCAACAACAGGAAGTAAAAGAACACCTTAAAAAATATGGAACCGTGATCGAAAGCTGGTATCCGATTGGACATGGCGATAAAGGATTGATCGAAGAACCGATTTTCACTAAGTTAGCTGATAAGTATCATAAGACAAATGTTCAGATTATCTTGCGTTGGCATATCCAAGAAGGTAATGTCGTCTTTCCGAAAACTTCTAACTTACAACATCTTAAGGATAACTTCGACATCTTCGATTTTGAACTGACTAACAACGAAATGAAAGGAATAAGTAAATTAGATCATACTAAGCGCTTCTATGAACTTTCTCAAGCCGAACAAGATAAGCGGTATCTTGCCTGGGGGCCGGAAGACTAATGATCAAACAAACCGCGGGAAAAGATAATTTAGGTGAATTCGCGCCTGAATTCGCTAAACTTAACGATGAAGTATTATTCGGCGAAGTCTGGTCCAGAGAAACCGAATTATCGCTTCGCGATCGCAGTATCGTAACGGTTACGGCGTTGATGTCCAAAGGAATCTTAGATAGTTCTCTGAAGCATCATATCGCTTTCGCTAAACAGAATGGCGTAAGTGCTAAGGAGATGGCGGAGGTTCTGACCCATGCCGCTTTCTATGCCGGATGGCCTAATGCTTGGGCAGCGTTTAGAATGGCTAAAGAGATCTATGAAAAGGAATGAGAAATTTGGGCAAGAAAGCGTACTCGGATTAGACAGTTTAAATGAGGCTTATGTACCATGAAAGATTTTTGGTTCTCGCATCTCTCGATTGAAGTACCAGGTGAAAATATTTCAAATGGGTGGTGTGCATCGGTAACGGATGAAGACGATGATACATTGGCTTAAAGCAGGGTTATTCCTGCTTTTTTCATGGTAAGATAAAGCTATGAAAACTTTAATAGTTTATTATTCCTTTACTGGAAATACGAAAATGGTTGCTCAAGCGATTGCGCAAAAAATCAGTGGTGATCTAGCTGAAATTATCTTAGCTGATTCATATAACGGAACTGACGAACAGATTAATAAACAGACCGAAGATGAAGTTAAGAATAAATTCATACCTCAGATCTTACCGCTGAAGAATTCTTTGAAATCCTCCGAGAAGGTAATTATCGGAACACCGGTCTGGTGGTTAGATATTCCCCCGGCAATCCGAAGTTTCTTGACCAAGTATGATTTAAAAGGAAAAACGGTCGAAGCCTTTATCACTCACGGCGGAAATCCCGGAGAAACGGAAAACAGTATCCGTGCTTTATGTCCGGGGATAAAAACGATAACCAAGTTTGAGTTTAATCAGGGAAAGATATTAGATAAAACTATACTACAAACATATTTAAAGAATCGCGACAAATAAAACCACGAAAAGTCGGAATTAAGATTAAGAAGTTCGATATGATGATCGTAGGAGGATAAAGATGGAGTGGATCGAAAGTATCGGTTAAGCAATAAAGTATATCGAGAATAATCTGACCGTAGATCTTACTAATGAAAAGATCGCAAAGCAGGTCAGTATTTCTCCTTTCTATTTCCAAAAAGGTTTCAGTATGCTCTGCGGAATCCCGGTAAAGAAGAAGTAAGCTAAGGTACGATTCACGATTATGAGAATCGTGTTTGTATGTCATTGTACTTTGCGTATTGTTCAACACGAATTGGTAAATCGCCAATTGTAGAAAAATTCGCTAGGGAACAGTATAAATCAGATATTTTAATTGATTACGCTAACACTTCAAACAATATTAGAGATAATTTTAATGATAATGTAAACCGTCTTGATCTCTTTTTCCAAGTACTGTCGCTAGAAGACAATAAACAATTATATAAACGGGATACTCTAATCATTTTTGATGAAATTCAGAAGTTTCCCAAGGCTAGAGAAGCAATCAAGTATTTAGTGAAAGATGGAGGATATAATCATATTGAGATTGGTTCCTTAATCTCAATAAAGAAAAGCACCATATGAGATAAATAAAGCGTCCAAATTTTACAATTCTAAAGTATCAGCGATATTTGAAAATATTCCAAGCTTTTTATCGCAACATGATAAGAAGATTGTCTTAAGTGAGATTCAAAAAGGGAAAACTTATAGTCAATCTGATGAGCCACTGTTCTGGCTTGGAGATTCCTTGATTTGTAATCTTGGTTATAAGTGTAATGATCCTAATGTAGGTAAAGATGATTCGTCGGTTAAAGGTTATATGGGCGATATCAGATATTGTCGTCCAAAGGAAAAGTCCTCTATTTTTATACGCATTATTCTGAAGAAAAACACCGAAACGATATCTAAATCGATTTTATGGTGCCAAACTAACCCCAAAGTATTTCCGCTTGAAGTTAAATCATCAGAGGATTATTCTGCACTTTCCTATGACAAATTCAAAAAGAAGGTCGGCTGCCCGCATACATGTTTATGTGTGTGTTTAGTGATTCAAAATAACGAAGTATTCTCTTGGCATAGATTTGTTAATCAGTAAACCTGAATTTACTTGGTGGACAAAGGGCATGAATCATAAATACTCTTAGTCGGCTTTATGATAAAATAGCTTTAAAGAAAGCATTTCAAGGTAAAAAACATGAGTAAAAATATCGGTATAATCGGGTTAGGAATCATTGCCGGGATGATGGCGGATACGGTTAATCAGATGAAGGAAGTAAAACTGTATGCGGTGGCGTCAAGAACGTTAGAAAAAGCCCAACAGTTTCAGAAGAAATATCATTGTGAAAAAATCTATGGTTCTTACGAAGAACTAGTAAAAGATCCGGAAGTGGATCTAGTTTATATCGCCACTCCGCATTCCCGCCATTATGAGGATTCTTTACTATGTCTTAAGAATCATAAACCGGTTTTATGTGAGAAAGCATTTATGGCCAACGCTAAACAGGCCAAAGATATTATCGAATATGCCCAAAAAGAAAAAGTATTCATCACGGAAGCAATCTGGACCAGATACTTACCGTTTCTTGAGGTTATTAAAAAAGAGCTGGCTTCCGGAATCATCGGGAAGCCTTGTACCTTGACCGCTAATCTAGGGTATAAAATTTCGCAGATTAAGCGCCTTACCGATCCGAATTTAGCTGGCGGGGCTTTGTTAGATGTCGGAGTTTATCCCTTAAACTTCGCCTCGATGATCTTCGGTGATAAGATCACCGATATTACATCTAAGTGTATTTATACTTCTACGGGAGTCGACCAAACGGATAGTATGACTTTAACTTATAAGGATGGCAAGATGGCAGTCCTGAATTGCACAATGAGCGCAATCAGTGATCGCCAAGGAATCATCTATGGTGAAACAGGATATATGATTGTGGAGAATATCAATAACTATGAATCCTTAAAAGTATTTGATAATACGCATGAAATGATCAAACACTTGGAAAGGGAGAATCAGATTTCCGGTTATGAATATGAAGTGGAAGCGAGTTTTAAAGCAATCGAGCAGGGTAAGTTGGAATGTGAAGAAATGAGCCATGCCGAAACGATTAAGATGATGGAAGTAATGGATGAGCTAAGAAGACAATGGGGAATCGTTTATCCGTTTGAAAAATAACTAACATCAATAAAACAATCTATCAGTAAACAATCGTGGTGCTAAGAAATGGCCTATTTCCTAGTGAATCGTGATTCATTCAGTAATAAATGACGTATAATCCGCTCAGTTTTGGGATATTTTTCTTCATCTTTCTTAACTC
>JAEZBR010000075.1 GCA_023426935.1 Bacillota bacterium
GTCTCCTAGTTAAAGTAAGCAGCAATGCAGAGACCACCACGTCAAATACATTACTGCCTACTTTAACAACTTTGACAGGCTTTTATACCTGCCATAATTATAGACTTTGTCAACACCACTGTGCAAATTAGGATTTTTAGAAAAACAGGGAATGAAAGTACTGATGGCTGTGAATGGTAAAGAAGGTTTAAAAGTATTTGAAAGCTCAAAACTTAATTCAATCGATGTCATTCTCAGTGATATTCGGATGCCGTTGATGAACGGTTTAGAAATGACCAAGGCGATTCGCAAACTGAAAAGGACAGATGCAAAAACAATTCCGATTATTGCGATGACGGCCAACGCCTTTGAGGAAGATATTCAAAAGTCTAAAGAAGCGGGGATGAATGCTCATCTTTCTAAACCGGTTAAGGCTGAATTGTTATATCAGACGATTGATGGTTTATTGAAGTTATAACTCGACACTATTGTCAGCTGAGAAAGGAATGCTTGGATGAAACGAACAAGTACGATTAGTTTTATTGTGGCACTAGCTATAATGATAGTTATTTGTATATTTGCCGGTTTTAATCAATACGGAAATAAATCAACAACTTTAATAGCTTATCAAAATGATTGGCAGCTTGATGATCATTTAATTTCGCTTGAAGCGGAGAATTATCCTGCCGGAAGTAAGACGGTCGTTATCACTCGGCAGTTACCGGACCGTTTACCTCAGGATGCTACTTTGTTTATGTGCTCTAACCATAATGAAGTAATTGCCATAATCGATGGCCAAGAACTTTTTTGTGAAGGGGTTTGTCCCCAACGAACTTTCGGAATTGATTATGTCGGGATTTGGATCACGATTCCCTTACAACAAGCCGATTGCGGAAAAATAATCACCTTAAAGATCAGTCCCTCTGATGGTAATCAGGGATTATTACCGGAAGAAGTATTATTGGGAAATCGTAATGATTTAACGAATTATTTAGTAAAGAAGGCGACAATTCCGACATTGATTGCTTTATTCATGGTGTCCTTAGCGATCTTCTTGTTTGTTGGAAGTTTCTTGCTTAGATCTCAGGCTGACTCTACTCTTAATCAAGGTATTTTATGGCTGGGAATTTTTATTCTGATGTCTGGAATTTGGATGTTGACCGATGATAATGTGCCATGTTTGTTTTCACTTAATAACGATGCATATTACTTTCTTTCTTATTATTTATTTATGTTTCTGCCGATTCCTTTTACGCGTTTCATTGAGGCCTATATTCCTGGTAGTAAAAAAATAATGCACATACTCTCTTTGGGTTTTGTTACTGTTTTTGGATGTTCGGTTATCGCTGCGGTCTTTTTTCATAAGCCGTTATCATATCTACTTTGGCTGACCCATGTTTTAATCATTATGGGGTTACTGATTACGATTTATCTTTCCTTACGCTATCGGGATGAAGAGGGAAAACTCTATTTACCTGAATTAGTGTGGGGAATGGGATTATTCGCTTTGATGGCAATTGGAGCAATGATTTATTTCTATTTTGGGGCAATCACAATCTATGCGATTCTTTATAAAGCAGGTTTATTATTGTTCGTTGTTATTTTCTCTTGGGGAAGTATGTTAAGAGCGATAAAGAGCATTCAAAAAGCTAACAGTTTTGAGAAACTAACCCAAACGATTCCTTGTGGGATTTGTATACTAGATACCAATAATGATTTTTCAGTTGTTTTCGGCAATAATTCTTACTATGAAATGTTCGGCTATGAAGCTAAACAAGCTAAAGATATCGGTTTTACCAATTTCGATTATATTCTATTGCCGGAAGATCGGCAGTATTTAAGAGATGAATTGAGTAAACACATTAAGACCGAAAAGCATTTTTCAATTGAAACTAAAGCTAGACATCAGTCCGGCAAAATCGTCTATTTATTAACTACCAATAATTATTTACCCCATGACGGTCATATTGTTTCGGTGCTTACGGATATAACTTTACGTAAACAAATGGATCAAAAACTGAAATTGCAGGAGACTGAGTTCAGGATCGCAGCCGAACAGAGCGATAAATATATTATGCGTTATGAAGTGAAGAATGATACTCTTTACGCTCATAAAAAAGCCGTGCATGCCTTTGATTTAAAAGAAGTAATTCAAAATGCAGAGAAGGCAATGACAGATAATGGCGTCGTATTAAAAGATAGTATTGAAAAACATCATGAAATGTTCAGGCAGATCCGTCAAGGTGTTCAAACTGGTAAAGCTAATTTACATGTCTACCAGAAGAGTATTAATGAGAATCGTTGGTTTCATTTTGACTTTACCAATTTGTTTGATTCTTCCCATACCCCAGACCAGACAATCATTTCTTTTTATGATGTAACAATTCAGCGAGAAAAAGAATTAGCGTATGAACGAATGCTGCTGGAAGCCGATTCTTTACCTTCGGAGCAAGTAAGTGCTTTTGAATGCAATCTGACGCATGACGAAATAGATAAGACCAGCGGACAATTGATTCCCGGTTTGAAAAATGGTTTAGGATTCGATGCGCAGACCAATAAATTTATCGGTAAAATTCATAAGGATGATTGGGAAAAGATTAAACAATTAATGAACCGCGAGTATTTAAATCAACAGTTTAAAAATGGCGTTTCGGCTTTCCAGTTAGAGTATCGTATGTTGTTGAATCAGAAGTATCGTTGGCTAGAACTGAAAGTACAGGTTGTAAAGTATAACGATAACGATGAAATGAAGGCCTTTGTTGTAATCAGAGATATTGATACCCAGAAGGAAAACCAACTGGAATTGTTAAAGCTATCTCAAATTGACGGTCTGACCGGTATTATGAATCGAAGTGCCTATGTTCAAGCGGTTGATAAATTGATAAAAGAGAAGCGTAAACAGACTAATGCTTTGGTCATGTTGGATGTAGATAAATTCAAAAAGGTTAATGATATTTTAGGACATGATCGTGGTGATGAAGTTCTATCAAACGTCGCGAACACTTTAAAGACAAGTTTACGGCATGAAGATCTACTAGGAAGAATGGGGGGCGATGAATTCTCGTTCTGCCTAATTAAGGCCAAAGATGCAATATCACTGAAACCATTATTGGAAAGATTAGTAATCAAACTAAAAAAGGATCTGGAACAGGGGGTTAAACAATCCGTCAGTATGGGAGTAGTATTATTTGATTCCGAATCTTCAGATTTCTTAACCATCTATAAACAGGCTGATGAGGCATTATATAAGACCAAAAAAAGCGGTGGTAACGGTTATAGTTTTTACCATGAAAAATAAGATAAGCGTATTAAATGATTTACTTATCTGCTAAAATTAGATTATGTCAATTAAGACTTTAAAATTAATCACGGTTCGTTTTTTAGCCATTGTTTCGGTTGTTTTATTGGAAAGCATTGTCCTTACCAATAAAATCTTCGCTAACAATTTTTGGGTATTTTCCTTTTGGGTCAGTTTAGTTTTTATTGTTATCTATTCCATTATTCCGTTTAGAGATAAACGATTATCTTTTCGGCTTAATGTTGCCAAAGGCGGTTATGAATTATTTCTGGTGACCGTTATTTCTTTTATCGGTTCGTTTTCCTTGGCTATAGTAAGCTACTTTTTCTTTTCAATCCCAGAATATACCTGGGGAATGTTTCTGCTGAATCTGTTGTTTATTCTAATCATCAGTGCACTCTTAATGACGAACAGTACTTTGCGAATGTTTTTTGGTTCTAGACAACTGGGAATGTATAACCGATCGCTATTTTTATTGACCTGGTGGCTGCCAATCGTAAATGTATTAATCTTTTACCAAATGGCTAAAGCGGTTAGGAAGGAATATGAATCAGAAGAAGATCTGATTGCGATTGATGAACAAAGAATATCCCAAGAAATCTGTAAGACCAAGTATCCCTTAGTTTTGATTCATGGGGTTTTCTTCAGAGATTCCAACTTCTTTAATTACTGGGGAAGAATACCTAAAGAATTGAAAAAGAACGGGGCCGAAGTTTATTACGGACTTCAGGAATCGGCATTGAGTGTCAAAGACAGCGCGCAGGAAATTAAAGAAAGAATAATGAAAATCTTAGCGGATACTAAATGCGAGAAAGTTAATATTATTGCCCATTCCAAAGGGGGATTAGATGCCCGATATGCAATTAGTGTACTGGGCCTTGATCCATATGTCGCTTCCCTAACGACGATTAATACTCCGCATCACGGGTGTGAATTTGCGGAATATCTTTTTCATATCTGGCCTAAATGGTGGGTTAATTTACTAGCGAAACAATATAACGGAGCGTTAAGTAAACTAGGCGATAAACATCCGGATTTTTTAGGAGCCTGTTGGGATTTGACTAATTGTCAAGTCGAAGAGTTGAATAAGATTATGCCAGATAAGGCGAATGTTTTCTATCAGAGTTCGATGTCGGTATTAAGTAATCGAAAAGCCGGAAGTTTTCCGTTAAATCTGACGTATAATCTAGTTAAGAAATATGACGGAGAGAATGACGGCTTAGTAGGGGTTAAGTCTGGTCAGTGGCAAAACTTTTTAGGTGTGATTAAGGTAAGTGGCAAAATCGGAATTTCACATGCGGATATGATTGATTCGCTGCAGCGGAATATTCCAGGATTCGATATCCGAAGCTTTTATGTACAATTAGTCCAAGGACTTAAGGAGAAAGGATTATGAACGAAGAAGAAATGTTGAAGGAAGTAGCTTATTGTTTGAAGTGTAAGAATGCCAGATGCCAGGCAGCCTGTCCGGTACATACCGATGTGGCCAAAGTAATGACTTTTTTACAAGAAGGCAATAAGGAAGAAGCACAGGAAAATCTCTTTAATAATAATCCGTTAAGTGCGATTTGTGCGATTGTTTGTCCGCATGAATCACAGTGTTATGGTCATTGTGTTCGGGGGATTAAAGGCGAACCGGTAAAGTTTTACCAAGTCGAGCAATTAATTTCCGAAGAGTATTTGTTTAATCATCAGTTTAAAAAGAAAGCCGATAAAAAATCAACGATTGCGATTGTTGGCGGAGGCAGTGCCGGAATCGCCAGTGCGTTGTGGTTAGCTTTGGAAGGTTATAAGATTACGATCTTCGATAATCACCCGTTATTAGGCGGGGTGCTAAGATATGGAATCCCTGATTATCGTTTAGAGCGCAAACTGATTGATCGCTATCAAGAAATATTATTAAACTTAGGCGTTCATTTCAAACCCAACTGTTTAGTCGGACCGGTATTAAATCTAGATAATCTTAAAGAAGATTACGACGCCGTAATTTTAGCTTTAGGCTGCGGAACTTCCAAAAAATTAGGCATCAAAGGCGAAAGTTTAGGCAATGTCTATTACGCTTTGGATTATTTAAAAGATCCGGATAAATTCAACCTCGGCAAGCATGTCATCGTTCTAGGGGCTGGCAATGTCGCAATGGATGCTGTTCGGACTGCTCAAAGGTCGGGATATAATTCAGAGATTTATTATCGTAAAGACCGGGAAAGAATGAAAGCAAACAACAATGAGATCGTTGAAGCGGAAAAAGAAGGAATTAAGTTCAATTATTTCGAAGTTCCGGAAGAGTTTACGCCTGAAGGAATTTGGTTTTCCAAGGGTGAAAATGTCTTAGTCAATGACCAGATTAAAACGGTAACAGTCAAGGATACTAAGCATTTCGTTAAGTGTGACAGCGCGATTATTGCGGTCTCCCAAAATATTCAAACCGATGCGTTAGTCGGATATTCCCAATTGCAAGATCAATGGGGTAGTATTAAGATTGATGACGTGGGTCATACGAGTATCGCCGGAATATATGCGGCTGGTGATGCGGTAACGGGAGCGAAAACTGTCGTTTCGGCTGTAGCGACCGCTAGAAATGTAATAGAGGCAATTATTAAAGAATTACCATGATCGATGCAGACATTCAGAAAATTGAAAAAAGAAGAACCTTTGCGATTATTTCGCACCCAGATGCCGGTAAAACAACCTTAACCGAAAAACTTTTACTGTACGGCGGCGCCATTCAGCTAGCCGGAATGGTTAAAGGAAAGAAAAATACGAAGGCGGCGACAAGCGACTGGATGGAGATTGAGAAACAAAGAGGTATCTCAGTTACCAGCAGTGTGATGCAATTTGCGTATCAGGGCTATGTCATTAATATTTTGGATACCCCAGGGCATCAAGATTTCTCTGAAGATACTTATCGGACTTTAATGGCGGCCGATAGCGCGGTTATGGTTATCGATGCAGCCAGAGGAATCGAACCCCAGACTCGAAAGTTATTTAAAGTCTGTGCGATGCGACATATTCCGATCTTTACTTTTATTAATAAAATGGATCGGGAAGCCAGAGATCCGTTTGAGTTGACGCAACAGCTGGAAGATGAATTCGGCATCGGAACTTATCCGATGAATTGGCCAATCGGTTCCGGGGATCGATTCAAAGGTATTTATGATCGTCAGACTAATCATATCGAAGTTTTCGATAATTCCGGTAAAGGAAGAACGATTGCGAGTAAGATTGAATTAGAACGTCAGGATAAAGCTAAACTTGATGAAGTAATCGGAGAAGAAGCCCGGGTTAAGTTATTGGAAGAACTAGAACTGCTGGATGGTGCCGGAAATGTTTTAGATCAGGATTCAGTCTTACATGGTCAATTAAGTCCGGTCTTTTTCGGTTCGGCTTTAAATAATTTCGGCGTGGAAAGTTTCTTAAAATATTTCTTAGAAATGACCCCGCGTCCTTTATCAAGGCAAGCAGGTGAAATTCTGATTAAACCGACTGATGATTACTTTTCCGGATTTGTTTTCAAAATCCAAGCCAATATGAATAAGATGCATCGGGATCGTTTAGCATTCATTCGGATTGTTTCCGGTCACTATACTAAAGACATGGAAGTATTACATGTCAATACCGGTAAAATTACTAGACTTTCGCAACCTCAGGCTTTAATGGCTCAGAAAAGGGAAGTTGTCGATGAAGCCTTTGCCGGAGATATAATCGGGATTTTCGATCCTGGTGCTTATTCAATCGGGGATACGGTCTGTGATCCCAATCATCCGGTCCGTTTTGACGGAATTCCGACTTTCCAGCCGGAACATTTCGCATTGTTTTCTCAGAAGAATACGCTAAAGCGCGAACAATTCGTTAAGGGAATCACGCAGATAGCTCAAGAAGGAGCGATTCAGGTTTATCGGGAACCGCATACCGGGTTTGAACATATCTATGTCGGTGTGGTTGGAATGTTGCAGTTTGAAGTGTTGGAATATCGGTTAAAGAATGAATACGGCGTTGAATGTGTCCGCGAGAATCTTTCCTATCAGTTATTGCGTTGGATCATTTCACCTACCGATCATCCGGAGAAAATTAATTTATCCATCGATTCCAAGTTAGTCGAGGATCTTAACGGTAATCCGCTGATTCTGTTTGATAATGAATGGAATATCAAAGGCGTAATGGATCGCAATCCCGGTTTAGTCTTACAGGAAATCAGGACGAGATAATGCGTCAGGCTGGAATCTTATTTCCGATCAGTTGCTTACCATCGAAGTCCGGGATTGGTGATTTTGGACCGGAAGCTTATAAACTAGTCGATTGGTTGGAAAAGACTGGTGTCGGGATTTGGCAAATTCTACCATTGAATCCTTTGGGGTTTGGCTATTCTCCATATCAGACTTTATCATCCTATGCGATTGAACCTTTATATCTTAGTTTGGATCTTTTGGAAGAAGAAGGTTTAATTAAGCAAGCACCGCAACAGGAAGCAACCGATTCAATCGATTATGAGAAAGTGCAAAGGCTCAAAGCACCATATTACGATGAAGCTTTTGCTAATTTTAAACCCGATAAGAAGTATGAAATGTTTAAGAAAAGAACCTGGGTTAAAAAATATGCGATTTTCATGGCTTTGAAAAAAAAGAATGAACTGAGATCCTGGACGGAATGGAAAATAACTGCTCAAAAAATTCTAAATAAAAAAGAAGTCGAATTTGAAATCTTTTTACAGTACGAATTATTTCAACAATGGTTTAAATTAAAATCTTATGCGAATAAACGGCATATTTCTTTAATGGGCGATATTCCGTTTTATGTCGGACTGGATTCGGCCGATGTCTATTACCATCAGCAGGACTTCTTACTTGATCCGGACACGCATCAGCCAACTTCGGTTGCCGGCGTGCCACCGGATTATTTCAGTGCGACCGGGCAACGTTGGGGCAATCCAATTTATAATTGGGCGGTACTCAAGAAGGAACACTATGCGTTCTGGCTTAATCGTTTAGGTCAATTAGCCGGAATGGTGAATATTATCCGCATCGATCACTTCCGGGCTTTCGATACCTATTGGCAGATTCCTCAATCCTGCGATACGGCAATTGAAGGAAAATGGGAAGAAGCTCCGGGATATGAATTCTTAACTTCCTTAAAAAGAAAATATCCTCGGCTGCAGATTATTGCGGAAGATTTGGGCTTATTACGCCCGGAAGTAGGAACTTTAAGAGATTACTTCCATTTAAAAGGAATGCGGGTCGTGGAGTTTTCCTTCGATCCTAAGCATATTTCCAATCCGAATTTAGATAAGAAAAATTCCGTGATTTATACCGGCACGCATGATAATCAACCTTTACTAGCTTGGTATAAGTCCTTTAATCTTTCCGAACAAGAATTAATCAAAGAATTCTTTCGCCAGAATTATCATCTTGAGCTGATTAAAGGCTTTATTCACTATACTTTAAGCTCGAGTGCCCAATATGCCATCATTCCCGTCTGGGATTACCTAGGCTTAGATGATAAGGCCAGACTGAATACCCCAGGAACGGTCGGAAAACCGAACTGGTGCTGGCGCTTGACCGATTTAGCTAGTTTGAAACATGATCAGGAATGGTTATATAAGGAAATAAAAACTTCCGGTCGGAGCCGGAAGCAGAAGCATTAGCTTATCCTTGACGGAAATAGTCTTGGTAGAAACGCTCGGTAATTTCAGAGATTTCACATTTACCGTCGATATAATCCTGATACAATTTTTCGCCCAGACCGCCGGAACAACAATCACATTGAGCACAGCTGTCAGAGCCGAGAGCTTCTTGAACTATCTGCTCTCTTTGCTCGCGAGTCGTATTTTTAACTAATAATTTATCGGAAAATCCGTACATATCTTTCACCTCTTCACCAGTATTATAAGCATAATTTATAAAACTGCGTTAAAATATGACCAAAGGAGATTTACTATGCCTGATAAGATTCTGGTTTTGGATTACGGTTCGCAATATAATCAATTAATTTGTCGAAGAATAAGAGAATTGGGAGTTTATAGTGAATTATTGCCGCATACTAAATCTCTGGAAGAAATAAAATCGATTCCGGATGTTAAAGGTATCATTCTTTCCGGTGGTCCTAACAGTGTCAATGACCAAAACGCTTTTAAAATCGATCAAGAGATTCTTCATAGCGGACTCCCTTTATTGGGAATTTGTTACGGGATGCAATTAATTGAAAGCGAATTAGGCGGAAAAGTGGAAAGCTCGAATGTCCGTCAATACGGGCGCGCCGAAATCGAGATCAACAGTGATTCTTTATTATTTTCTGGTTTACCGCAAAAACAAACAGTTTGGATGTCGCATGGAGATAAAGTTACAAAGCTGGCTCCGGGATTCAAGGAAGATGCATCCAGCGATGATTGTCCTTTTGCCTCGGTATCGAATCCGGATTCTAAGATCTATACGGTTCAGTTTCATCCGGAAGTCCGAGATACCGAATATGGCAATGAAATTTTAAAGAACTTTGTGTTTAAAATCGCCAAAGCTCAGAACAACTGGTCAATGAGTGATTTCATCGCGACGAAAGTTAAAGAGATTCAAGCTTTAGTCAAGGATGATAAGGTTCTTTTAGCCTTATCCGGTGGGGTCGATTCCTCTGTTGTAGCCGCTTTATTAAACAAAGCAATCGGAAAAAATCTCTATTGCATGTTTATCGATCATGGTTTATTAAGAAAAGACGAAGCGAATCAGGTTGTAGCAACTTTTAAAAATAAAGATCTGAATTTTGTGAAAGTCGATGCTTCCGAAGAATTCCTTGGACATTTAAAAGGAATTACTGATCCGGAACGCAAGCGGAAGATTATCGGCAGTCAATTCATCTATACTTTTCAGGATGAAGTAAAGAAATTAATTAAGGATCAGGATATTAAATGGTTAGCTCAAGGAACTTTATATACCGATAAAATCGAATCCGGAACGAATACCGCCCAGACGATCAAATCGCATCATAATGTCGGGGGTCTGCCTAAAGATCTAAAATTTAAACTGATTGAACCGTTAGATATGTTATTTAAGGATGAGGTACGAGAGCTAGGCTTAAAACTAGGTTTACCTAATGAACTTGTTTGGCGTCAACCGTTCCCGGGTCCAGGATTAGCGATTCGTTGTTTAGGGGAAGTCACGCCTGAAAAGTTGGAAATCATCCGGGATGCGGATGCGATCGTTCGTGAAGAAATCAAGAAAGCGAATTTAGAGAAAGATGTTTGGCAGTACTTTGCGGCTTTGTTGAACGATAAAACCGTCGGAGTCATGGGCGATCAAAGAACTTACGATTATATCGTTGCGATCCGCGCCGTTTCTTCGATCGATGGCATGAGCGCCGATTGGTCAAAAATCCCTTATCCGGTTTTAGATATCATGGCTACAAGGATTGTAAATGAAGTTAGCCATGTCAACCGGGTCGTATACGATATTACTTCTAAGCCACCCGGAACCATTGAGTTCGAATAATCGAACGGATATTCTAAAGCCCGCAAAATCAATACTTCCAAACTGAAAACTCCGACGGGTTTAGTCCACTAATTCCGGAGAAGTAGAGCCATCGTTTCCGGATTTTGTATACCACGATTTCCGCATAATAAGCCACCCGCCATTTAATAAGAACGGGTGGCTGTTTCTTT